>CAJVYT010000008.1 GCA_913009765.1 uncultured candidate division Zixibacteria bacterium | reverse complement strand
TCTTATGGACTTCAGTCACAAATGAACACGGAAGTTCGATAAGATGTTGATTTCAATAATAATAACAACTAAAAATGAAGAAAAAAACATAGAGAATTGCCTTGAATCTATTAATAGACAAAATTATCCCCGGGATCAGATAGAAATTATAGTTGTCGACAACAGTTCAACTGACAGAACAAAAGAGATAGCCCTGAAATATACAAACCTTGTTTTTAATAAAGGTCCGGAAAGATCGGCCCAAAGAAATTTGGGAGTAGAAAAATCAAGTGGAGAATATTTTATTTTCCTTGATGCCGACATGATTTTAAGTGAAAATCTCATCAAGGACTGTGTGGAAAAAATACAGAATAATCCCGAAGTAATAGCATGCTATATTTCTGAAATTGTAATGGGAGAAAACTTTTTCAGCAAGGTTAGAAGGTTTGAGAGAAGTTTCTATGATGCAACAGTAATTGATTGCGCAAGGTTTATTAAAAAAGATGCTTTCCTGCAAGTAGGGGGGTTTGATGAAGATTTAACAGGCCCGGAAGATTGGGATTTGGATAAAAAACTAAGGAACATTGGCAGGATAGATTTAATAAAGACACCTATCTATCACAATGAAGCTGAATTTAATTTAAGAACATATTTAGATAAGAAAGGTTATTATTCTAAGAGTTTTGACAATTATATAGCAAAATGGGGCGCTGATGATCGTGACCTGAAAAAACAGCTTGGCATATATTACAGGTTTATTGGTGTTTTTATTGAAGAAGGCAAATGGAAGAAACTAATTCTTCACCCTGCATTGTCAGGCGGGATGATTTTTTTAAGATTTTTAACTGGCATTAAGTTTTTGATGAGATAACAATATATTTAGTCACTATCACCTACCCAGGTATGTGTTGGTAGTTATTTACAAAAAAGGGGAGATAGATGTAACCCGTGGCAGGATGGGAAAAAATATATTATGGAAGAAGTTGAAATTACAATCATAGGAGCCGGTGTGATTGGGCTGGCAATTGCTGATAAACTGTCAGACAGTTTTAATAATATTGTTGTCCTAGAAAAAAATAATAGCTATGGCCAAGAAATAAGCAGCCGCAACAGTGAAGTAATACATGCAGGGATATATTATGATTATGGATCACTTAAAGCACGGTTATGTGTTGAAGGGGTAGATTGTTTATACAGAATATGTGATAAGTACTCTATTCCTCACAAGAAAACCGGAAAATTAATCATAGCTACAGAGAAGACAGAATTAAAACTGCTTGAAGATTTTTTTGAAAAAGGGAAGAAAAACGGTGCAAGAGATATTGTCCTCTTTGAAAAAAAAGACATAACTAAAATGGAGTCTAACACTAATGCAATAGCAGCTATTTACTCTCCGCACACAGGTATTATTGATTCGCACTCTTTAATGAAACACTTTCTTAATATGGCCGAAGATAAAGGAGTGCTTGTTTCATATAATAGTGATGTGATTCTATTAACTAAAGAGAAAGCTGGGTATGTGGTTGGCGTTAAACAGGATAATTATCATTTCAAGTCAAAAGTAGTAATAAATTGTGCTGGACTTTTAGCAGATTATATCGCAGGTTTGACAGGAATTGATTTGGAGAAAAATGATTATAGGATAAAATTATGTAAAGGATCATATTTTGCTTATGCAAAAGCATCACCGGTGAGACGACTTATCTACCCCCTCCCTCACGAGGAATTGTCCGGCTTGGGAATTCACGTTACATTAGACTTGGGGTCCCGTCTCAGGTTTGGCCCTGACGCTGAGTATGTCCAGTCTATCAATTACGATGTAGATAGCAATAAAAGAGACATCTTTTTTGAGGGGGCATCGAAAATTATAACTAATCTTGAAAAAGATGAATTCGTGCCTGACATGGCTGGAATTCGTCCTAAATTACAGGGGCCCGGTGAGAATGTGAGGGACTTTGTAATTGCCCATGAAGCAGATAAAGGTTATCCGGGACTTATTAATTTAATAGGTATTGAATCTCCAGGCCTGACAGCATCACCTGCAATAGCAAAGGTTGTTTCTAAAATCGTTTCAGATGTATTAAATTAATATAAATTAATATAACCTTGTTAATTCATGTTTATTCTTTTAAGATATTGGATTATTCGTAATAATTTTGTAGTTATTGGAGGCATAAATGAGCAAGTGTAAGATATGTAATGATTCAGTTATGACTGTTATCCCTTTTGGCAGAATGCCTATTGCGAACGGTTTTTTGAATCAAATTTCATCTGATGAGTATTTTCATGAGTTAATTGCCGGATTTTGTCCGAAATGCCTGATGGTCCAGTTAGAAAAAACAGTTGCCCCGGAAATGATGTTTAATGATAATTACCACTTCATATCTTCAACTTCGGCTGCAATGTCGCAACATTTCTCAGAAATGGCAGAAGAGATTTATCAAACTGTTTCATCAAAAGAATCCCCCTTTGTAGTTGAATTAGGATGCAATGACGGTATTATGCTTAAGCATCTGGTGTCAAAAAAGATTAACCATGTTGGGATAGAACCTTCAAAAAATGTAGCCGAATTGGCAAGAAAAAACGGTGTTAATGTCTTAGAAAATTTTTTCAACCAAGATACAGCGGCAGAAATCACAGACAATTATGGTCACGCAGACATTATATCCGGTGCCAATGTAATGTGTCATATTGAGAATTTAAATTCAGTTTTTGAAGGGGTCGGTGCTTTATTAAAGGAAGACGGAATGTTACTTTTTCAAGATCCTTATTTGCTTGATATAATAAAACAATCTTCTTTTGATCAGATATACGACGAGCATGTCTATTATTTTTCGGGCTTATCTGTTTCAGAACTGGCAAAGAGACACAATATGCAGCTTGTGGATATGGTCCATCAAGATGTCCACGGCGGCTCCATGAGATTTTACCTTAAAAAGGGAAATTCAAACGAAGTATCTGAAAGTGTATCTGAGTATCTGTCTCAAGAGAGGGCACTTAATCTCCATATAATTGACGGGTACAAAAAGTTCAAAAACAATGTCGATAAAATTTGTTATGAACTAAAAAATAGTTTGATGGATATTAAGAAAGCCGGAAAAAGAATCGTTGGATACGGTGCTACCTCGAAGAGTACGACTTTACTTAATTATGCCAAGATTGGTCCTGACCTTATTGATTATATTTCAGACAACACTCCAACAAAAATAAATAAGTTTACACCCGGAGTTCACATCCCCATTAGATCTCATGATATCTTTCTTGATGATAATCATATATATACTCTGTTACTGGCATGGAACCACAAGAGAGAAATTATTAATAAAGAAACGGACTATCGGAAAAGGGGAGGAAAATTTATTACTTATTTTCCGGAAGTGGTGATTGAATAATACTCAAATATTTTTCAATATCCCGGGTACATTATGATTGAAGGTGTTGAAATAAAAGAGCTGGTTATACACAGGGATGAGAGAGGAACATTCTCGGAAATAATACGTAGTTCCGATGATATTTTCAATAATAAATTTGCTCAGCTGAGTTATTCCATGTCATTCGCAGGAATTGCCAAAGCCTGGCATTTGCATAAGAAACAGACTGACTGGATGTGTACATTAATAGGTGACATGAAATTGGCCATCTATGACACAAGAAAAGAATCCTCAACCTATAAGGAATTGATGGAAGTCCTGATGGGAGAAACGTGTGGCAGGAAAGTTGTCAAGATCCCGCCGGGAGTAGCACATGGATATAAGATAATCAACGGACCAATGCATATTGTATATATTACAGACAGAGAGTATGACCCGTCAGATGAATTAAGAATTCCGCATGATGACCCTGATATTGGATACGACTGGACAGCAGCTCCCCTTATAAAATGATTGAACCTCTATTGGAAAACTATATCTCAAATTATAAAGAAAAGACTATTCTCATTACGGGGGGGGCAGGATTCATTGGATCATCCATTATCAAAAAGCTCTGTAAAGTTGATTGTAATATAATATTATTCAGAAAGAAAAATAGCGCCAAAAAAAATATTTCGGAGCAGGTTGCCAGGATATCGGTAGTAGAAGGTGATATCAGAGACACAAACATTTGGGAAAAGCTATTAAAAAATGTTGATATCATCTTCCATTTTGCTGCTCAGACGAGTTCTATGGTTGCCAATAAACACCCTGTTTTAGATGCAGAAATTAATTTATTGCCGATAATACGGCTTATCGAGACATGTCAGAAGATTAACGTATCACCTCATGTTGTTTTTTCCGGCACGGTGACCCAGGTGGGTCTTACCGAAAAACTTCCTGTAAATGAGACTTTCAAAGATGAACCTGTAACTGTTTATGATATTAGCAAGCTATCAGCAGAAAAATACCTTCAATTCTTTAGCAGTCAACTTGACAATTATGCCGTGACTTTAAGATTATCAAATGTATATGGACCTGGTTCCGGAAGCGGCAGTTCTGATCGGGGGATACTTAATATTATGATTCGTAAGGCATTAAGTGGCGAGCCATTGACAATATATGGTGACGGCAACTTTACCAGGGACTATATATATATAGATGATATAACGAACGCATTTTTATTGGCAGGAAGCAACATAAAAGCGTTAAATGGAAAATACTTTGTTCTTGGAAGTGGCGTTGGACATACAATAAAGGAAATGGTATTTATGATAAGAGACGAAGTAGCGAAAAGAACAGACCGTAAGGTCGATGTTGCACATGTTGTGCTTCCCAAAAATCTCTCAAAAATAGAACTTCGTGATTTTATAGCTGACATCAGCCAGTTTAGTTCGATAACTGGCTGGAAACCTATTGTATCACTTAAAGACGGGATAAACCATACTATTAACTCTTTATTAAAGGAGGGAGTTTCGTGAATATTTTAATCTTGGGGGGGGCTGGTTTCCTGGGTAATAATTTAGTCCGTCGTTGCTTGCAGGAGCCTGACAACAAAGTCCTTGTTGTTGATTCACTTGATCCCCAATTAAAGAGTACTACTGACAACTTAAAAGACGTCTGGGAATCCATAAAATTCATCAAGGGCGATATAAGAAATGCTTCTTTAATGAAGAAAGTTGTACAAGGACAGGATGTCATCTTTAATTGCGCTGCCCAGACTTCTCATCCGCTGTCTCTTAATAACCCTGTATTTGATGCTGAAGTCAATTGTTTAGGGAACCTGACCTTTCTGGAAGCCGTTAAGAACTATAATAAAAACGCATTAATATTATATACCTCAAGCAGTACGGTTATTGGCAAGGCTGTTGGTGAAATAGTAACAGAGTCACATGGCGAACTTCCATTGGATATATATTCTGCAAATAAAGGTGTTGTGGAAAAGTATTGTCATATATACAACACAGTCTATGATTTAAATACCATATCACTGAGATTTGCTAACCTTTATGGGCCATACGGGAAAGGCTACCCGGAATTTGGCTTTCTGAACTACTTTATTTCACTGGCACATAATGACAAAGACATAACTATCTATGGAAATGGAGATCAGATCCGCAATGTAATGTATGTCGAAGATGCGGCGGATTTGTTATACAATTGCATTTTCCATAAAGAACTGTTCGGCAATATCTTTTTTGCTGTTCACAAGGAACACTATTCTGTTATGGAGATTGCTCAAGTAATTGTATCAGTCTTTAAGCGAGGGAAAATCGTTCAAATCGATTGGCCGGAAGTCAGACAAAGAATTGAAATAGACAATGTTATTATCAGCGGGGCAAAACTGTTTTATGAAATGAAATGGGAGCCCAAATACAGCCTTAGAGAAGGCCTAGCCAAAACAGAAAAATTTTTTAGCCAATAATATAGTTCAGAAGGAGATAACACAGATGAATATTTGTATAACAGGAGCGCTTGGACATATTGGTTCTCTTTTGATCCGCAACTTATCCAATTCTTCGTTTAATAAGGTTTACCTGATTGATAATTTATTGACCCAGCGCTACACTTCATTATTTGATTTGCCGGATAATATCAATTATATATTCTGTGAAACAGACATTTTATCAGATGAGATCAAACCGATAATTGAAGACTCGGATATTCTGCTGCACCTGGCCGCAGTAACAAATGCTGAAGCGAGTTTTGAGAATGCCGAACATGTCGAAAAAACAAACAAAAAAGGGATTGAACATATTGCCGAACTTTGCGCCGAATATAATTGTTCTTTATTATTTCCGTCTTCAACCAGCGTATACGGGAGTCAGGAACAGTTAGTCGATGAGACATGTAAAAACTCCGATTTGCGCCCTCAAAGCCCATATGCTGACTCAAAACTGCATGGAGAGTCTCTGCTTCGGTCTTTGGGCAGAGAAAAAGGACTGAAATTTACGACATTCCGGATTGGGACAATTTTTGGATATTCTCCTGGTATGCGCTTTCATACTGCCGTTAACAAATTCACTTGGCAGGCGTCCACTGACAGGGAAATTACCGTCTGGAAGACAGCCCTGAACCAAAAAAGGCCCTATTGCGGCTTGAATGACTGCGTAAATGCAATTAATTTTTTCGTTGAAAACAATATCTTTGATGGTGAAATATACAACATTCTAACTGAGAACTTGACGGTTCAGGATATTATTGATGTTATTAAACAGTATATCCCCGGTATCAGGATTCAATTTGTCGATTCTCCGATAATGAATCAGCTTTCTTATAATGTTTCTAACAAAAAATCGCTTGACAGGGGATTCAAATACAGCGACAGCATAAATGACAGTATCAGAGAAACTTTGTACAAATTAAAAAACGTTAATACAAAAATAACCAAAACAAACTTTTAAGGTGTTATTGAAATAGATATGTTTGTTCTTACATTTCTAATCAATTATGCTTAAAATTTAAAATGACGGCATAATTTTTAACTGAAGGGAAAACAATGAGAGTAAAGTTTCTTGACGTCGGAGCAACATATGCTGAACTACAGGACGAAATTGATAAAAGTGTAAAAAAAGTTCTACAAAGCGGCCATTATCTTTTCGGTGAAAATGTGACTAACTTTGAAAGCGAGTTTGCTCAATACTGCCAGTGCAGTCATTGCGTTACTGTCGGGAGTGGGCTTGACGCACTGGAGCTTATGTTAAAAGCATATAACATTAGTCAAGGTGATGAGGTTATCGTCCCTTCCAATACGTATATTGCAACTATTCTTGCGGTCAGTAACGTAGGTGCAACACCTGTATTTGTAGAGCCGGATGGTCTTTCTCATAATCTGGATCCTGAAAAACTTGAGTCTGCTATTACAAAAAAAACAAAGGCTGTGATCGCTGTACATCTTTATGGACAGACAGCGGATATCAAGAAAATCAAACCCATTTGCGAACAAAATAATATCTTATTACTGGAAGATGCAGCCCAGGCGCATGGAGCAGAACATTATGGAAAAAGGGCAGGCTCTTTGGGGGATGCTGCCGGATTCAGTTTTTATCCTGGAAAGAATTTGGGGGCTTTTGGCGACGGAGGAGCAATTACCACAAATGACGAATCCGTTGCAGAATATATACGTACTGCCAGGAACTATGGCTCGGAAAAAAAATATTACAATTCCATGAAAGGAGTAAACAGCCGTCTGGACGAAATTCAGGCTGCCATACTTCGGATAAAGCTTAAGCATCTGGACCGGTGGAACTCTCAAAGGAATAAAACTGCACAATGCTACCTGGAACATTTAAATACCAATCCGGATCTGACATTACCGGTTTGCATTGAGGGTAATAAACATGTTTGGCATCTGTTTGTTGTAAGGTCAGGAAGAAGAAATGAGTTAATGTCTTATTTAAAAGACCAGGGTATTGATTCTATCATCCACTATCCGGTTCCACCTTATAAACAAGTCGCTTATAAAGAATTCTCTCATTTAAGTGAACAGTTTTCTCTTACTAACAGACTATCTGATGAAATACTCAGTCTACCGATGGGACCGCACTTGAATATCCCTGAAGTTGAGAAGGTCTGTGACGTTATCAATAATTTTTTAAATAAGGAGAGTTAGTGATTAACGTTGGCATAGTAGGCCTTGGATACTGGGGGCCTAATTTATTAAGAAATTTTTATCAACTTGAAGGTTGTCATGTTAAATATGGATGTGATCTTGAGGAAAATATCATCAAGAAATATTCGCTCCATTACCCGAATATTAAATTTACAGTTAACTATGATAAACTCGTAATAAATCCTGAAAAGCAGTTTTTTGTCATTCCCGTGAAAACGGGAATCCAGTCTTTTCAGGTAGTTACATGTTTCCTGGATACCCGCTTTCGCGGGTATGACGACTTTTTACGAATGTATCAACTATAAAGACCTGATTAATGATAAAGATATTGATGTAATCGCAATTGCAACTCCAGTATTTACACACTATAAAATGGCAAAACTTGCGCTTGAACACGGAAAACATGTTCTTATAGAAAAGCCGATGGCATCTTCAGTGGAAGAGTGTGAAGAACTTATCGAGGTAGCTGAAAAGAAGAACTTGACCCTAATGGTAGATCACACTTTTCTATTTACCGGATCGGTCAGGAAGATTAAAGAGTTAATCGACAATAACGAACTGGGGAAAATTTACTATTTTGACTCCGAAAGGATAAACCTCGGTCTTATCCAGAATGATATAAACGTTATCTGGGACTTAGCGCCACATGACATCTCTATTATGAACTATCTCTTTGAGGGTTCAAAGCCTTTGAATGTACTTGCTACAGGCACAAAACACGTATATGGATCAATGGAGGAAATGGCTCATATCTCGGTTGTTTTTGATTCCGGCGTAGTAGGGCACCTCCATGTAAGCTGGTTGTCTCCGGTTAAAATAAGGAAGGTGCTTATAGGGGGAAGCAACAAGATGGTGCTCTATAATGATGTTGAACCTTCAGAAAAGATAAAGCTTTATGACAAGGGGGTATCCATAGACAATATGGAAATAACCCCCTTTAAACCTGCATATCGCAGCGGAGATGTTTTTATTCCCCAATTAGACAATGACGAGGCGCTGAAGGTAGAAGTAGGGCATTTTATGAACTGCGTTAAGAACAATGAACGCCCGCTCATAGACGGGGCCGTAGGATTGGATGTGATAAAAATCCTGGAAGCCTGTGACAGAAGTTTAAAAGAAGGAAGGGTAATCAATCTGTAGATGTAACAGTCCCTTTAAATAGTCCAATTAACTGCTTGTAATCTGTTCTTTGTTTAAGGCTAAATAAGCATAAAGTGTAACTATCTGTTATTAATATTCAAAGTGCCAGAGACCTTCAAGTGAGGCAAAGATGTTTTCATTGCAAACAAAAGTATCAATGATAAAAGCATTGTTGACGAAAAAATCTCCTTTTTATGTACAGTTTTATATTTCTAACAAATGTTACTTAAAATGCAAGATGTGTAATATTGTGGAAGCAAATAAAATGTTGGAGCCTTTTAAAACAGAGGATATAGGAAGAATTGCTGATAATCTTGTAAGGATCGGAACAGGGGTTGTTTTATTAACCGGTGGAGAGCCTTTTATGAGAGAGGATATAGAAGAAATTGTCCGTATTTTTAAATCTAAAAAACTGGATGTTAGACTGCAAACAGCAGGTTTATATTCAAAAAGAGATAAAATTGTAAAGTGTGTGGAGTACGGTGCCAGGGATATCAATGTTAGTCTGGATTCTCTGGATGAGCATCTATCAGATTATATTAACGGGCGCGAAGGTTCCTGGAGCAATGCAATAAGAACTATCTCTTATATATCAAAGATATTCCCACAGAGAGATTCCATTTGTGCATTAGGCTGTGTTCTATCAAGGTACAATATTGATGAAATAGAAGCGATGCTTGATTTTGTGACACAGATAGGATGGATGTTATCTCTAGTGCCTGTCCATATAACGACCCCTGAAAGCCCCATGAATTTTAGAGGCTATGATGAGTACTTCAAATTCAAAGAAGAAGAGATTCCGAAGATCAAATCACTTATTGAAAGACTGAAAAGGAAGAAGAGAGAAGGGTATAATTTATTTGATTCTGATGACTATCTTGATTCGCTCCTGCATTTCACAAGTACCGGCAGTCTTGACTGGCGACATAATGGTGTATGCGATTCACCGGATCTTTATTTTGTTATTTTACCCGATGGGCGCTTTGCTCCCTGCTGTGATTTTATGCTTGATGAGGATATATATGTGTTTGATCCTGATTTTCCAGCCATCTATAAATCCGGAGATTTTCGTAAAAAGATCAAGAAAATAACCCAAAAATGTACAGGATGTAATTTTGGAAGCTTTCCGGAGATTAGCCTTTCCATGAGGTCATTATCTGCATTTAAAGAAAGGGTGCTCTTACAGCTTAAAACCAAGTCTTCAGGTTTAAAACCGGTTGAGGAAAAAGAGTTATTTGAAATAATATCAGGGATAAAACGCAAATATGATATTTATGGACAGGACAGGGACCTTCAATATAGAGACAAAAAGAAATGGCCAAAAGCATCAAATATTCCTCAGCAGCTTTGGAACGTGAAACAATGAAATTTTTTATAACAGGGGCGACAGGCTTCATCGGAAAAAGCTTTATGTCCAAACTTTATCCTGCCTTGGAACCTGATGACAGGTGTTTTTTACTGGTGAGGAAAGAGGCTCAATTTGACGACAACAGGATAACCCGGCTGTTCGGGAGTTTGGAAGAAATAACAAAATTCAAAGATGAAATCCAGCAGTGTGATTATTTTTTCCACATTGCCGCCAATCCTTCATTCGGCAGTGACATTGATTATGACAGCGTGAATTACAAGCCTACGGTTCAAATAGTCGATATACTGAAAAACAGCAAGAGTTTGAAAAAGTTTATTTTTATCAGTACCATTGGGGCAGTTGACAGAAGGAAGGATGATGATTGCAGCAAATCCCTGACAGTTAAGAGCTTGCCTAATCCCAGGTCTCAGTATGGGAAATCAAAATTGAAATCTGAAACATATATATTAAACAGCGGAATACCTTATATCATAATAAGGCCGACATGGGTTTACGGCAAGGATATGAGGACAAGTTCCCATATCAACAAATTCATTTCAATGGTATTCGAGAACAGCCCTGTTTCTCACCTCAACTTTCCCGGCAAAGTATCATTGATACATATTGACGATCTATGTGAAGCTATTGTAAGGTGTATAAATAACGATAAAGTCATCAATAAAATCTATTTTGCCGGGACCGAGGCGTTATCCATAGGGAATATTTTCAGGATTATTTACTCAAAGGTCAGAAACAAAGAGGCAGGCCAAATTCAAATTCCAGGATTTCATTTTCTCTTTAAGAATTTGCATCACAAGCTCCCCATAACCGTCTCAAATCTTTTTTTGGATTATCTTTGCGCTGAAGACAGGGATTTCAAGAGCGACTTTCAGCTTGGTAAGACCAGAGATTTCAGAAAATATATAGATGATGCTATTTCTACAAACAAACATAATGGCTATTGGGTGATTACAGGAGCAAACAGCGGGATAGGACATGAGCTCTCCAGGAAACTCGATGCATTGAATAAAAAACTGCTTCTGATTGATAAGAATACCGACAACCTCGCTTCCTTTAATAATCAGCTTATATTTAAGGCTGACTTAGGTGATTACAATAAAGTGGAGGAGTTGGCGGAAAAGGTCGGTCGTTATAAGATATTCTGTTTGGTTAATAATGCAGGAACGGGATTCCGGGGAACACTGAAAGAAATTGACCTGGAAAAGATCAAAAAGACAGTTGATATAAATATTTGCTACCCGGTTTTCTTTACCAAATTACTGCTTGATAATTTAATCAATAATGAAAGCGTTATTGTTAATATTGCAAGTAGCATTGCATATAATCCTCTACCGGGGATGTCATTATACTCGGCATCGAAGGCCTTTCTTTCCAACTGGTCCGAATCGCTTTCATATGAGTTGAGAAAGACCAATAAGGTAATCACCTTTTCACCATCGGGCACCTACACTAATTTTCAGAAAGGTGCAGGCGTAAAAATTATAAATGAAGGTAAGGGTCTGTTGTCACCCGGGTATGTAGCTCAAAGGATAATCGAGGCCGTTAATAAGCGAAAGAAGATCGTTATTGTAGGATTGAAAACCAGGGTTTTATTGAACATTGTAAAGTTTTTGCCGAGGGATTTAAATGTTAAATTCTGGGGTATGCTCTTTGCACGAATGAGGTAGATTATAACAGGGGCTGTTTTCCGCTTTAAGATCAGAGATATTTTCTTTTCTTCCGGCACCTTATATCTAATTTAACTATGAGCAAAAACAATATACTATTTATAATCCCTGATGAAAAAAAGGTTTACGAGAATGTTTCAGTTAAGGTAGGCTCTTTTCACCTGCCCCCGTTAGCCTTTGCAATTCTGGGAGCCATCGCTAAAGAGAGTGGATACAATCCCGATGTGCTGGATCTGACTTTTTACAATGATTATGAAAATTGCCTTGAGGAAAAATTATCACTTAATCCGGCATATATATGTTTAACATGTACAACCGCTATTTATTTTCATGTAGTAGAGATAGCCGGATTTATAAAGAGGAAAAAGCCGGAGATTAAGATTTTAATAGGGGGACCTCATGCAAGCTCGACTGTTGAAGAGACCTTGAGACATGACTGCTTTGATTATCTTTTTATCGGTGAATCAGAAAAATCCTTCAAGCAATTTCTTGAAGGTATTAACCCGAAAGACATTGAAGGTATAGCATTCAAGGACGAAGATGGAAGTCTTAATGTCAGGCCAAACCCCGGTTATTTAAGGGAGCTGGATAAATACCCTTTCCCGGATTATGCTCTTTATGATCTCACGAAATATTATCTGCCTAATATGCATGCACGGCAAAATCCCGTAATATGGATTGAAACCAGCAGGGGCTGTCCATTTGACTGTCAGATTTGCAATAAAGTTGTTCATGGACAAACTTTCAGGCCGAAGTCATCTGAAAGAGTGCTTGATGAAATGGAGTTTTTTTACAAGCTCGGCGTTAGAGAATTTCTCATAGCTGATGATGGCTTTACGTCAAACATGAAACGTTCCGAAGCAATTTGCGATGGTATAATCAAAAGAAATTTGTCTATTACCTGGGCATGTATAAACGGGATCAGGGCAGATAGAGTAAACCAGGATCTCTTAATAAAAATGCGCAAAGCAGGATGTTACAGAATTGCGCTTGGAATTGAAAGCGGGAATCAGGGAGTATTAAATAATTTAGGCAAGAAGATTACATTGCAGCAGATTGAATCTGCAGTGAAAATGGCCAATAGAGCAGGGATAGAGGTTTTCGGTTATTTCATGTTTGGACTTCTTGACGATACAGAGGAAACCATGCAGGACACAATAAGATTTGCTAAAAGTCTTTCTCTTGATTTTGCCAAGGCAAGTTTAGTCATGCCTTTTCCCGGCTCTCCCCTGCATTCGAAATACAGTGCACTGGGTCTATTATATCCACCGGAAAACTATAAAAAATATAATGTGTATACTTCTCCAAAAGAAGTCTACAGACACCCCACACTTGATTGGGAGATAATTGAGAAGTATCAAAAAAAATTCTACCGAGGTTTTTATTTGAACCCGGGATACATTATCAGAAGGTTAGTCCATTCTGTTAAGAACAAAACCCTATTCTCGACAATTAGGACTGCGTTATCGGTAGACTGGTTTTAGATAACAAGTTCGTATAAATGAAAGATATCAATATTTATAATTAAAGTGATAATGTATGGACATGCAGAGTCGTCTCAGGGAAAAATCAAAGGATGAATGTTTTATATGCAGCGGTAAATTAATTCCGGATTCAGGGGGAAATGCATATGTTAAATGTTCAAACTGCGGCCATGAGATTCTCCGGGAGAACAAGGAGCAAAAACATATAATTAACGATATCCTGTCAGAAGAAGAGATCAGCAGATTTGATATCCTGGACAGGTTCAGAAAAAAAATGCTTGATAGCTGTTCCGAAAGCCATGATTTCCTTCTTGATATCGGCTCTGCTTCAGGCAAGTTTCTTTACAATAATAAAGACCAGTTTGGTCATTATGCCGGAATTGAAATAACGCCGGAATGCATACGGTTTTCCAGAGAAGTGCTGAAATTAAATATTAAGACATCTATCTCCGAAATTAATGAAGCGCCGACAGTGGTAACATTTTGGCATTCCCTGGAGCATTTACCTGAAGGAGAGATAAATAGGATATTTAGTCATATCAGCAACCTTTCTGACCATAAGACAGGTATCATTGTTTCTGTCCCTAATAATAATTCTTTGCAATATAAACTGTTCGCAGAGGATTATGCATTCTATGATCTACCGAATCACATTCACCAGTTTTCTTCAGACTCGCTGAACAGACTGCTGGAAACCTTTGGATTTGACAGGGTTCATATTTTTAGATCGTATGCATATAATATCTTTGGATATCTCCAGGGGTTTATGAATAAGTGCAATGTAATTCATAATTACCTTTACTCCAGAAAAAAGCGGGGCCTGACTTTCAACATGAGCAGGGAGAGTCTTTTCTTTCTTGATCTGTACAATTATGTGTTGGCCCTGTTTTTTTCTTTACCGGCAATAATTTTCAGCATCTATGATTCCGTATTTTTGGAAAATGGAGGTGTCATAACATCATGCTACAGCAAAAGGAAAAAATAGAAGTTATTATACCTGTTTATAATGAAGAACCCTGCATTAATGAAATATTAAAAAGATTGTTAGCGCTTAAAGAGAAAATGAATTCGGTGAACATAAGTTATATTTTCGTAAATGATGGTTCTACAGATAGAAGCCTGGAGTTGTTAAACCGTCATGCAGAGAAACATGACTTTATGAAGATTGTTAATCTTAGCAGAAATTTTGGTCATCAAATTGCTGTTACTGCCGGTCTCGACCATGCGGAAGCTGACTATATAGCCATAATTGATGCAGACCTTCAAGATCCGCCTGAGCTTATTGAAGATATGTATCATAAGGCTTGCGACGGATACGATATAGTTTATGGGAAAAGGGATAAACGCGAGGGGGAACCATTTTTCAAAAAGGTCACGGCCAAAATATTCTATCAACTTATTTACAAGCTGTGTAATATTGCAATACCCCCTGATACGGGTGATTTCCGTCTTTTCAGCCGACGCGTGTTAGTGGCCCTCAGGCAGATGAGAGAGAAACACCGTTTCATCAGAGGGATGATTCCGTGGGTTGGATTTAAGAGTACCCCCCTTGTTTATCACAGGGACACAAGATATGCCGGCAAGACAAAATATCCCTTAAAGAAGATGATAAATTTTGCTTTGGATGCCGTATTCTCTTTTTCTAATGTACCTCTTAGAATCGCAACTTATTTTGGGTCAGTAGTAGTAGGGATAGGTATTTTAGGGGGGCTTTTTATTTTATATCTGAGGATATTCACTTCTTTATCGGCTCCCGGCATAGCTACTGTTATTATTACAGTAATTATTATGGGAGGCTTTCAGATAATTATGCTTGGCATAATAGGTGAATATATAGGGAGAATCTTTGAAGAATCTAAAAACCGCCCTTTGTATGTGGTTGATCAATTAGTAAATTTCCAGGTTAAACAATCTAATGAACAAGAGAAGCAATAATGCCAACAATACTTTCTTCTTTCTTTACTAATTTTCGATTGTTTTTAAGTTTACTATGAAAATAGCCTTAATATGGCCGAAGGGTTTTGACACCTCATATGTCTTACCAATATCTTTAGGATACTTAAAAAGCAATCTGCCTCCTAAACATGAAATTAGAATTTTTGATTGTTCTTTCCATTCTTTTGATTATGAATCCCGCGCTTTTATAAATAAGCTAAAAGATTTTAATCCGGATGTTGCCGGTGTGTCCTGCTGGAGCTCAACTTATCCCGAAGCTATTAATATTTTAAAAAAAATCAAATCTGCAAATCATAAAATTACAACGGTGATCGGTGGTCCCCATCCGACTTGTTATGCTGATAAAACGTTTAAAAATGAATGCGTGGACTTTCTCTTTAGAGGAGAGGCTGAGTTATCCTTCCCGATTTTCATTGAAGAACTTGAAAAAACAACTCATGACTGGTCCAGAGTCCCTGGTTTAACATATAAAGCAGATGACGGGACGATTAAAAATAATGAGATGCAACACGAAAGAGATCTGGATAAAAGCAGGATACCTGATTACGATGCAATAGATTTGGACGGTTACATTGAAAACGGATATAATTATTGCGCCTCCTTTAAAAGGAATGCCCCAATATGGGTAACCAGGGGGTGTCCGTACCGTTGTGCGTTTTGCAGTGCTCCGATTATAAATGGAAGGAGACTCAGGAGACATTCACTTGATTATGTTATTGAATGGATCAAATATTTGTATTATGAAAAAGGAATTAAACTTATAAATATTATCGATGATAATTTCACCCTGGATGTGCGTTTTGCCAAAGAATTTTGCAAATCCATAATATCTTTAGAAATCAAAGATTTACAATTTAATTCACCTAACGGAATAAGGGTTCAGAGATCGGATAAAGAATTGTTCGTGTTGATGAAAAAGGCTGGCTGGGAATACGTATCAATTGCTCCGGAGAGCGGTTCTGTTAAAACATTACGAAGGATGAAGAAGGATCTGGATATAGATATCATTCCTGAAAAGGTGAAAGAAATTTGTGATGCCGGCATGAAAGTTCACGGATTGTTTATGGTAGGTTATCCTGGAGAAACAATGGAGGATATTAAAGCAACCGAAAAATTATTACGAAAATGCAGATTTGATATGGTTTATATCGCCAATTTCCAGCCTCTTCCGGGAACTCCTGTTTATGATGAACTTGTTAAAGCCGGTGAAATTGATGACGGTTTGCTCGCAAAGAACGTTTCTGGTGGAGAAAGGGCTTATACACCTGATACTTTAAGAAATTTTAATTTCTCCAGGTTTATTTTAGTCAACTATCTATATGTAATGTTGAGTAATCCAAAAAAAATCCCTTATATGTTAAGACTGTTTAGTCCTGCTATGGTAATAAAAAAAGTTTTCGCCAATTTAAAGAACATGATATCGATAAATTCAGCAAACAAGGACTAATGGTTTTGAATAAAGGAAACTTTTATTCGATAATCTGAGAAAAAACAGAAGAAACAATGAATGATATATACAATGCTGAAGAAGACTTTCATGATGCCTGGGCAGGTTCTGTAGAGATTGAAGATGTTATGGTGGATGAGTTTTTTGAGGCCTGTACATCGCCGGAAAACAGAATTGTCATGAATATGCTGGGAGATGTTAAGGGTAAAAGGATCCTCGAACTCGGCTGTGGCATGGGAGAGGCATCAGTATATTTTGCTAAAAAAGGTGCTGATGTAGTAGCTACCGACATTTCAGACAAGATGCTGCAAGTCGTAAAAAAAGTTGCCGAAAGACATAATGTTACTCTTCAGACAAGGCAGTGTCTTTCTGATAAGATCGATTATGACAGTGAGACATTGGATATAGTCTATGCGGCAAACTTATTACATCATGTTGATATTCAGAGTACAGTGGCCGAAGCATCCAGGGTTTTGAAGAAAGGCGGTATATTTGTTTCATGGGATCCATTGGCGTACAATCCACTCATTAACATATACAGGGGTATGGCTTCAAAAGTGAGAACTGAACATGAACATCCCCTTAAGATGAATGATCTCGATATATTCAGGAAATATTTTTCTCAAGTTAAGTTTGATGTTGCGTGGTTTTTAACTCTCTGGATTTTTGTTAAGTTTTATTTGTTTGATAGAATTCATCCCAATGAAAAAAGATACTGGAAAAAAATACTGGAGGATCATAGAAAACTTGAAAAGACATATAAAAAATTAGAGAGGCTCGACAGGTTAGTCCTTAAGTTGTTCCCTTTTTTAAAAAGATATTGCTGGAATATAGTGATTTTCAGTATCAAATAGTTCTGCATTTTACCGAGTCAGGAATTATCGGCCATTGAAATTCATGAATATACATTCTGATAAAACAATCTATTATTTTAACTCCAGAAAACTACAGTACCTGCTGTCCGTGCCAGTGTTTATCCTATTACTGGGATTCGGGCTTTTTCGTGCTACAAAGGGGTTTGATATCTCGGAGACGGGTTACTATATAACTTCAGCCATGCGTTACGCCCTGGGCGATGTTCCTTTTCGTGATGAGATCATAAATGTCATACACCCGTATGATTTGATTTTCAGTTTCGTATTTATGATTTGTCCGGACATATCCCTTCTTCAATTGCGCTACCTGTATATAGGCGTGCATCTTGGAAGTTCATTAATGCTGTTTATTATCCTATCCAGGTATGCCTCTCCCCTGTTAGTTGCCCTCTCATGCGGGGTGATGTTTTTAATGAACAATTTTTCAGGGATCATGGTTTTTAACTATAATTCACTTTCAAGTGACCTTTCTGTCATCTCCATGGTATGCTGGCTTTTTGCAATTACATCGAGCAGAAAAGCCCCTTCTTTTCTATTTTCTCTCCTGGGTGGATTCTTTTTTAGTATGACTGTTATAAGTTATCCCCCTCTTGGAGTCCTTATTTGCATACCAGTAATGACAATGATCATTGCATTTATTTCTTCTGAAAAAGAGAGAAGACATATCCAATCCTCCGTTACATTTATTACGACTTTTGGTGTCGTGATGTTGTCTGCCGGTATCATTTTAGCAGTCTCCGGTTTAATTCCCGATTTTTTGCAGGCATTTTCAGACATAAGGTCTGCAACATTCGGCAATGCACAAACATTTAATTTAACCAAAATACACTCTATATGGAAAGATTTTTTTTATATTGCTCCTATAGGTTTTAGCATACTGGGCATATTGCTGTTACCATTGTCTCTGATTATTTTGCCATGGAAGAATAATTATTATTTTTCGTGGGCCATAGCATTTATGGCATCAGTTCTCATACTGTTTGTTTTGCCTGATCTGTTAACAAAAGAGATCGCTATATATCCTGAAGAGTTGTCTTATCACGCCGGGTATGTCAACGTTATATCATCTGCTTTTACTCTTATTCTTTCCGTGCTGCTTTTGTTTTTTAATAACAGACACTTTGTTATACCTGAGGTTAAAGATTGGAGGACTATTGTAAATGCAATAATCGCATGGGGGGGGCTCTCTGTCCTGATATATTGCGGTTTTTCAGGGAATTACTTTCGGGCTTCACCGCATGGGGTAATGCCTTTATTTGTTATAGGAATGGTTGGCATTTACCGTATTGCCGACCATTATGCAACACAAAGGAAGATTGAAGATATTAGAAGCATTATGTGGCGTGCTCTTTTTTTCTTAATAATCGCGGTTTTTTTTATCATAGGACTGAATTTTAATTACAGGAGTATTTACCGCGATTCCGAAGCAGATAAACTTACTGCAGGGTTTACACACTTAAAGCTTAAAGGGATATATTCCACACCGGCAAAGGTTGAAGTAATAGAAGAGCTATTGGACTACCTTAAAGACAGGGTCATGCCCGGCGACTATTTTCTCGCCTATAATGATCTGGCAATGCTGTATTTTATTACTCATACCAGGCCCGCCTATGCCATATCCAATGCTACGGAGTGGTGGGCATCTTATTCAGTGCGAAAGCGCCTTGTAAGAAGGATAATTGAAAACAATCGAATTCCTGAGTACGCTGTGCGTATGCTGGCAGTTCCGGATAGTGAATGGGATGCTAAACCGGACTATAGGGATTCTCCACTTGACTCATTTGTAAAATCAAGATATTATCTGGAAAAGATTATTTATCCATTCGAGGTCTGGCATCTTGGAGATAAGCTGAAATTGCAGGTTTCCGACGTAGGGGTGCCCGTTTTCAGACAGGATTTCACTGACTGGCAGGGGCGGGATACTATTAATATAAAAGATTTGTCGAAAGTTGCCGCCCCGCTGCAGGTACTGGAAAGGTCTTCCGGAAGCTTTAGTGCCAGTCTCAGTCCTGCTGAAAAAGGCAGCAATGTACTGCGCATATATCCTGTGGCAGGAAAAAAAGGCATATTATATGACAACTTAAGATTAAGCAGGCAAAATAGGGAAGAGGAGGATATTTCATCTGAGGCACTCACTAACAGATCATTTGAACAGGGCCTGGAGGGTTGGAGCGGTCCAAGTGACAGCTCTACACACTTGCCTGGTGAGCCTGAGTTTTTGATTGACTTTTCAGATGATGCAACTGATGGGGGAAGTTCCCTTTTCCTTGGTTCAGAAAATCATATTGCAGGCATAAGTACCATAATACACCACCTGGTCAGCGGACAGAGATACCTGCTGTCTCTTGACGCTAAAAATGCGACAGGTTCTTCTGTCCCGGAGCCATACCTGAGTCCTGTTAGTAATTACGAAATTAAGATACAAGACGTTAATTTGTTAAATGGGTGGAAACGATATCTTATTTCCTTTGTACCTGATGATAAGAGTGTTAAGTTAGCTATTTACAGTGACCCGGCAGATAAATATTCCGAATGGAGGATTAATCTTGGTTATTCATTTCAGGAAAGCAATCAAGACATAGAGTTGTCACCCGGTCAGGAGATTGTTATCGAAGTAGTTGCAAGGATTTCATCTAAAAGCTTGAAAACAGCATATCTTTTTGTTAAGGACAAAGCAGAAATGGAGACAGACATTATAGGCATTCACAAATCTTCATGGGAGCGTTATATAATATCTAAACGAATTAAAGATACGATATCAAATATTAAGGCCGGGATTAACTGGGAGCCGGATAGCACGGAAGAGTGGTTAGAGATAAAAAATATTCGGATATTGGTTAAATAGATAGAAAGGGAGGGAGCACTGTTTAGTAAAATCGTCATAGCTTCACATGTTTTTTCTCCGGGTACCTCTCAGGCCCTGAGCGATTATTTTATCAGGAAAAAAGCCGATGTCATGTTTATAGGCCATCCGCTTTTCGGCGGCGTGTTTTCATGGACTATGGGGGCTGTTGATACTCTCTGGAAAGTCATCAGGACAGGGAAGAAGTTTGATCTGTATGTAGGGTCAAATAACCTGAACGCCTTCATGGGAATAATACTTAAAAAATTCAAACGGGTCAAAAAGGTCGTGTTCTTTTCTCCCGACTATTCTCACAACAGGTTTGAAAACAGCTTCTTAAACTCCCTCTACCACTGGCTTGATTATTACTGTTTGAAAAATGCGGACCTTGTCTGGAACTCTTCAGCTGAAATGGAAGTTGATCTTTTCATGAAAGAAAGAGAGAAGAGAGGGGTTCCCAGCTCATACCGTAAAAAACAGATCCAGGTGCCCGACGGCACCGATCCTATAGAGGTTCTGCCCATTGAAAAGATAAACCGTCACGAGATATGTTTTGTCGGACACTTAAAGAAGGGGATGGGAGTAGAGCTCCTGATAGAGGCATTTCCCGAAATAACAAAAAAAGTCCCTGATGCAAAGCTTCTTGTAATCGGGAGCGGCCCCGTAGAGAAACATCTGAGGCAAATGGCTGACGGCATGAATATTGAATTTACAGGCTTTATTGGGGATCTTTCGGAAGTTTACAGACTACTTTCCAAATGCGCCATAGGAACCGCGCCGTACGAAGAAGGGACAATATCTCAATACTCTGACCCGGGGAAGACAAAGCTCTATCTGTCGGTCGGCCTTCCTATCGTGATTACCAGAGTCCCCCAGGTCGCATTAGAAATTGAAAAAGAGGAATGTGGGGTGGCTATTAATCCAAGCAAAGAAGAACTCACCGCGGCCGTAACGAGCATACTTAAAGATGATAGCCTCTTTATGAAATACAGGGAAAATTCCATCAGGCTTTCCAAAAAATATAACTGGGATAATATTTTCGACAGGGCCCTCAGCTATTTATGAAAATATGCTATTTATTTTCGAATTTTCACCTCTCCCATCTGACCGGACAGCCCGGGATGGCATATAAAATAGCCGGGAAGGCCGCTGAAAAAGGCAATAAGGTTTATCTCGTCTCAAACAGTAAAGGGGATAAGAAATTTGTTGATGACAGGATAGAATTGTTCCTTATTAAGGGTGACGGGGATTTCAAGAGTTACCTTTTCAATATCTTTAATATAATCAATTATCTGAAAAAAATAAGACCCGATATATTGCATGCCCACGGTCACCTGTTTTTAATATACGCGTGGTTTATCAGCAGGCTTCTCGGAATCCCTTGTATCTGTTCCGTTTGTGAAATTCTGGATGAAAAAACATTTTCACTTTCTTTTTTTACCGGTTTACTTAGAAAGCTTATGTTTTTCTGTTTGAAACGTTCAGAGATTACTTTTGTAACATCTGATTTTATAAAAAACTCCCTTATAAACAAAGGAGTCCCTTCTCAAAAAATTAAAGTAGTGCGGATAGGCCTGGATGAAAAGTTTTTACTTAACAATGAACACCTTAAACCTGACACAGATGTGCTCTATTATGGTGATGCCAACATGGAAAGGGGCTTTGGTATTATCCTTGAACTGGCCAGGAGGCTTCCGGGTCTCAAATTCATGGTTCTCTTGCGCTTTGTAAATAACGCTTTCAAAGAGAAGCTTGATGAAATGAAAAGCCTTTCAAATGTCATTGTCCGGCACTACCCCTACAGTGAAAAACTCGCGGACATACTTCTAAAAAGCAAACTTATAGTACTGCCGTACCGCTGGATGTCAATGAGACCCCCTATTACACTATTAGAATCAATGGCGCTCGGCAAATGTGTTGTAACTTCTACTCTGGAAGGAAACGATGAAATTATAAACAAAAAAAATGGTGTTATAGCCAACTTTGAAAAACTTGACGAGGCCGCTGCAGAAATCAATTCTCTCATAGGAAATGATTCCCTGAGAGAAAGCATGGGGAAAGCCGCCAGGGAAGCTGTAAAAGATATGTATTCATCGAGTGAATATGATAAAATAATTAGTTTTTATTAATAGTACGCTATAAGGAGATTGTACTTGAGTCAAACAGAGAGCGCGCTTTATAAAGACCTTCTGGATCTCTGCAACGGGATCTACAGCTCGGGGGATAATGGCATAAATTCCGTTAATATCAGAAAAGATATCAAGGGAATAGCCGATTTTGCGAAGGACAACAGACTCGATCATTATCTTGCAGTTAAATGCGACCGTTCACTCACGGAAAGCGAAGAATGGAAGGTAACAGGCGGGTCGATAGTCGAAGAGTATAATGGCTATAAACAGAAAATACTAAGCGGACTAAATAAAATAAAACAGGCATTGGGTAATGAGTCTTTCATGGTGATCAAGACCTTTTCATGTTATCCTCACATAACTAGTGACCTGGATGTCCTTGTTCAGGACACCCGCACCAAAGAGAAGTCTCAAAAGATTATCGAAGAGCTTTGCAAGAACGAACCCGAAGGGATAGAAATAGATATCAACCATGAAATTTCATGGTCAGGTGCAAACGCCGTAAGCAAAAAATTCACATGGGATAATACGCAGGAAATAGAGTTCGAAGGTTTGAGGATACCGGTGCCGAACGCTCAGCTGGACACTATTATAAGGATAGGACATATGGCATTTGAGCTGGCACAAATAAGACTCGGAGAGCTTCTTCATATGTTCAGGCAGTCAGAAACGTTTGAATGGAGCATCATTGAAGAAGAGTCAAGGCGGATGAAATGGCCGAAGACCTTTAAAAGGCTGGAAAATATCCTTGACAGAATGCATATGATATTGTTTAATGAAGCCTTTTTGAATAAGCGCCCTTCTCAAAAGGAGGCATACGGGATAACAGAGTTCCCATATCAACTACCATACAGCTTCCTTGCCCTGGCAGTGATTGAGAAAAGGGCTTGGAACAAGGTCTATGGCGGAAGATATATTATAAAAGACAGGATACTCAGGTGGCTAAGAAATACCCATTAATAGTCTTTTCCGGCATGGATGGAACTGGCAAAACAACTCTGGCCAAAAAGGTCAAACTTTTTCTCGAAGAGAAAGGCTTTGAGTGCGAGTTTATCCACGGACACGGCTATAGTGCATCGCAAAACAGTTTTGCTGTTAATGAAAAGCAGATCAACCGGATGAGATATCTTTTCAGGTTCCTTATCCCTCTCGCATTTGCCGATAACCTGTACAGCTACTTATCCAAGCACCTTCCTGTCCTCAGAAAAAGGGCACTCGTCTGTGACAGATACTTTTACGACAAAGTGGCCAGACTGATATTTTACGGTATATGTACAGAAAAAATTGCAAAAATCTACCTTAAATTTTTACCAAGGCCTGACTATATATTCTTCCTTGATTTAAATGTTGACAAAGTCTATAAAAGGAAACAGGAGTATACCAGAGAAGAATATGCTTCCTTCAGCAAGATATACAGGTTCATCGCTGAATGCCTTGATGCCCCGATTATAGATACGTCCATATCTATAGACAGATGCTGCGATGAAATATTTAATATGCTGAATATAAGGGGAATTCATAAACAATGTTGTACTAACATAGTGAGTTGAGGGATACTGCAAGAATGAATATTCACCCGTCATCGATAGTATGTAAAGAAGCAATAATTGGAAAAGATGTTTTTATCGGCCCTTTTTGCAATCTACAAAAAAATATAATAGTAGGGGATAACACAAAAATTTTTGGCTCTTGTAATGCCTATGACTGCAAGATAGGAAGTGACTGTAAAATAGGCACCTTTGTGGAAATACAAAATGATGTGACAATTGGAAACAACTGCAAAATACAGAGCCATACGTTTATTTGTGAGGGGGTTATCATAGAGTCGGGTGTATTTATCAGCCATAACGTGGTTTTTATTAACGACATGATCCCGAGAGCTATAAATATTGATGGAAAATTAAAAACAAAAAGTGAGTGGAAGCTCTTGAAAACAACGGTTGGCCGTGGGGCATCCATAGGAAGTGGTGCAGTTGTCTTTCCGGTTAAAATAGGGAAATGGGCATTAATAGGTGCGGGATATGTTCTTACTAATAATATACCTGATTTTGGACTTGCATACGGTTCCCCGGCGAAACTAAAAGGTTTTGTATGTAAATGCGGCAGTATACTTGAACTGGACCGGATAGAAAAAGAGGACGAACAATATACATTTCTTGCTTGTAAAGATTGTCGAAAGGTTATCCCTGTTGAAGTGACAATTCTAGAAAATACAAGATTAAGACATGCTTTATAAAAATGTCAAAAAATACCCTTATTATCACCAGAAATTTCCATCCCGATATCGGGGGAGTTGAAACCTACATTACAGAGTTTATAAAGTGTTATATGAAGAGGAATGATTCCCTCCTCTACATTTTAACCCCTGTTCAAGCCACTCTCCCTGATTCCATAGACAAAAGAAGCGATATTAGATTAATTACACCAAACATGAACTTATCCTTTGTAAACATTGATAAAGAGGAACAGGGAAGTTTTATTCAAGCATTTGTCCAGTATTCATACCTGCTCCTTAAAGGTTTAAAACTTCTTCTCGGTAAAAACGATATCTCCAATATATACGGCATAGGTGGCCCTTTTGCAATTTTCCCCTCTTACATTCTTTCAAAGCTCTTTAACAAAAAATGCTTCGGGCACATCCATGCTGATTTCCAGTTCCGGCAGAGAGGCGCCCTTGCAAGGTGGTTTTACAAGTCTGTTTTTAACGGAATAGACAAGTTGTTTGTTAACTCAAAAGACGTGAAAATAGATATTCTGGAAATCAGGGTAGCAGAAGAAAAAATATGCATAATCCATAACTGGGTCGATACAAATGTTTTTACCCTGAAAGATAAAAGAACTTGTCGTGAAATCCTTAAACTCCCTATGGGCAAAGATATACTCTTATTTGTCGGGAGGCTATCCGAAGAGAAAGGGGTTTTGGAGGTGCTTGACTGTATAGATATCCTTAAAGATCATAATAATGTTATGTTCCTTATTGTAGGAGATGGTCCATTAAGGCCGGTAGTTGAAGAAAGAATCAAAGGTAATTGTAATGCAGTGTTTACAGGCCCGAAAAGCGGGTCTGAACTTGCGGACTTTTATAATGCTGCGGACGTTCTTTTGTGGGGATCGATAGATACTCATTACGTATCAATAGTTATAATGGAGGCCTTGCACTGCGGGCTTCCTGTTTTAGCACCCCGAACCACGACTCAGGATGGGAAGATAGGGCTTAAAGAGTATTTTGTTAATGATGAGACTCTCCCCCCTGAAGTTGGAATTCTGTTTGGAGGAGATGTTGAATCACTTGTAAAGGCTGTAAAAGATTTTTTCAACACAAAATTCAGCAAGGGAAGAATAAATATGTATGCTTTACAAGAATATTCTGAAAAAAATGCAAATCCCGTCTTAGCCGACCTCCAAGACAAACCAATGGAACGGACAACTTAGATAGAAAAGTACTTTTATCGGGAATTTTGAAACAGTTTCAATAAACTTGCGTCTGCAGAAAATTTTGTTCATATGATACAGTCATGAGAAGAAGCATAAAAATGACCATAAATAAAGGCACTTTTTTGTGCCTTTCCCTCATACTTCTATCAGCGGCAGCAACAACCCTTTGTAACCTGGGCATGGAAGGAAGTTTTATAGGCGACGATCCAGGGGTAAGCCATCAATACCCCGGAAGACTTATAAGTCTATATTATCACATGTGGGACAGCTTTAATGCGCCGGGGAAAATAGCTGTTACCAACACCTTCGGCTTTCTCTGGGGTAACTTCCTGTACGGACTCTTTAAGATGGGCCTAAGCCCGCTTCTCATAGAAAGACTCACTTTTTTTGTCTTCTTCGCCCTTTCAGGTATAGGGACGTTCATACTCTTGAGACTCCTGGTGAAAATCTACTCTAATGTTACAGACAACCCCGCCATTTATTTTGGCGCACTTACAGGGAGTTTCTTATATATGTTTAATCATTATACGATGGCCATAGCTTATATGCCCACAAATTCCTACCATTTTTCATACATGCTTTTCCCTCTTGTGCTGGCGGTTTTTATATTCAACCTGCAGATTAAAACAACTTTCCCCGGAATTTTTTTGTTCTCATTAGTATTTTTATTTTTAATAAGTGGTAATCCTTCAAATACTGCAAGCATAATTGTATTTTTAATTATTTATCTAGTTTTTTTTAAACGGAGAATCAAGGAGAGCACCGCCAAGCCTGTTTTTTTCCTTATCTTTTCGTGTTTCCTGATACTGCTGTTATGCAGTTATATTTATTTACCTATTCTTTCTGTCAATTCAAATCCATACGGGAAGCTTGCATTTACTCAAGAAAGCACGATTAGTTTTGGATTTAACAGCATTAATACTTCCTTTTTAAACCTTTTCCGCCTTGCCGGAGTTAACATTTGGCGTAATTTCCCTTACTATGATCTTTATACGAAAAACACGTTCTTTATTTTAATAGGATATTCAATACCACTTCTTGCAGCCATTTCTCTTTTTATTCGTGACGGCAGAGAAGTTAAGCTATTCTTTTGGCTTATAGCCCTGATGGCAATGTTTTTTGCTAAAGGAGTTCATCCTCCCTTTCAAGAACTTTTCCTTCTTGTTGCCAAGATACCTTTTTTCGGCATCTTCCGTGCTGTCTACTACAAGTTTACTTTCTTTATAGTAATTTCATACACAGCAATGATCGGGATTCTGGCAACCCAGGTTTTTTCTGCTTTAACTAAACAAAAAAGAAAAGAAAAATATGCCCTGCTTTTGTTCCCGCTCATAATACTTCTCTATAATAAACCTTTCTTTACAGGTGACATCATTAAAAAAGAGTATCTTTCTGATATACCGGAAGAATACAGCGAGGTTGCGGAAATCATTAATAAAGATACGTCTGATTTCAAGATTATTTCGGTGCCTCCAGCACCGGGTGGCCGCGGTCTGTTATTGCAATGGGACAAAAATCTATACGTAGGATCTCATCCGGATATGTTTTTATTAAACAGGCCGGTATTAGACTCATATTGGTTTAATGCATATGATCTTATTGAGGGCGGAGATTCATGGGGTGATACAGAGTTTGAGAAAAATGTAAGTTCAGTATTAAATTACACAGGAATATTGAATGCCAAATACATCTTTTTGCATAAAGACTTTGTTGATTACTATGATTTTCAAATTGGTGGTGGATATAAAGTTTTTAAGGGCAAGTTGAAATCTCAAATTATAAAGTCAATTCTTGAAAAGCAGGACGGGATAAAACTTGTAAAAGATTCAAGGTCTTATTCACTATATAAAGTCCCTGATAACTATTTTCTGCCCCATATTTATTCCGCGAGCACTTTTATAGTTGTTAATGCCAACATGAATGCTCTCGTACCCATTACCAGCGCATCTTATCTTGATTCTTATTCTTATCCTGCTATTTTTTTTACACAACAGCAAAATATAAATAATTTGCTTTCGTTATTAAGCAGTATAAAGAAAAATCTTTATGAACAAACTATATCTGTTAATACTAATATCAACTTGAATAATTATATAAATCAGGCCATTTCTAATCCTCTATTCAAAAAATCCCAGAAAGGGTTTGATGATGTTTTAGAACCAAAAGAGAGGCGTTATCTTTTTTTTATTGATAAAAACAAAACGACAGATATTGTATCTGAAACTTCAGACCATGTTGAAATCAAAGAAAATCCATTTAAACTTAAAACCGATCCATTTCATCTGCCCAAGGATGGGTATTATTTAGTCAGAGCATATCTCAAGCCCCAAAAAACATTTGTACCTGATGGTATAGTAATTAACAGAAACCGCACAAGACTTATAACAGATGGTACACGTGGATGGAAAATTAACCCAAACCCTGATGATGATAACAATCTATCGGTTATAGATAATGAGAACGGACTGCATATTAAAGCTTACTTTAGAAAAAAACCCGGTATCAGAAAGAGGATTATCTTAGAAAAGGAGTTTCATAATATTAGCTTAAAAGAAAATCCATACATGGCTTTTTCTTATATGGTTCAGGGCTCTTCTGTTAAGAACATTAATGTAGATATCTGGTTTAAGGATAATAATGGCAATATGCTATCAAAAAAAATAACTCTTCAGCCTGCAAATAGAAACTATATTGTAAATCTCTATGAGAAATCCCTGGAAGTTTTTAATCAACGTGAGACTGACATATTAAAGATAGGCAAGGTCAGGATAGTTTTCAAGAAAAAAGACTGGATTGATGCATCTGTTCCAACAGTAAAAGGGAACTATACATTTATCCTGAGAAACATTTCTTTTCTGAACTCTCAGTCTATACTGGTAGACTTTAATGATAGGGTTTTAGATTTTTTACCTGATAAATATTATTATTATGATTCTCAGGGAGAATTAAATGAGATAAGATTTTTCGAAGAAGTTCCTCATTATATTAAAAACATCTATAAGCTCAAGAAAGAAAAATTTGTGGATTTAAAAGACGATCCGGTATTGACCGTTACTTTCCCAAAACCTATCCTTCGGAGAGGTAATAGAAGATTAGACTTTCCTCGTGAATTCATGGTGTTGCTGGCAGTAGATTTTGATGGTGATAAAAATGAAGATTCTCAAGTGGAGATTGTTCTGAAACCTGCCCCACGTGCAAAAAAAAGTTCAAATATTCTTATGAATATCCCCGCTCTTAAGGAAATCAAGAGGAGATTCCCTGACAAGAAATACTATAATCTGCTTGGTTTGAGCATTAGCTGCATAGAGGATAAGGGTGCCTTTTATCAAGAAATAATAAATGAAAAACTTTTTAGATACAAGGCCCTCAACTATCAATTATCAGATTTCAAAGTTGACTCGAATGTTTTAAAAATTGATGATAAGGTTTACAAATTACCAGAAAATTTTAATAAGCTTGAAAAAAATGGTCAATTGTGGATCGAGTTTAAAGGCATAAAGATTAATAAGGGAGAGCATAAGATTGAGGCGATCGATAATGAGACATTTAAAGTTGAAATCATAGAGATAAAGCCGGAAATCAGGCAAAAACCAGAAGTCTGGGCAGATAAACCGCCAGGGATTAAATTTAAAAAAATTAATCCAACGAGGTATGTTGTAGACGTAAATGATGCAAAGAATTCATTCCCTCTGGTGTTTAGTGAGAGTTTTCATGAAGGTTGGAAGGCATATATAAGACAGTCAGTACCTGGAAGTCAAAAGCCTGATACCCAAGGCATTGAGCCATGGTCGGCTTTATGGAGTGCATGGGAGGATAGAGGCAATAGGTCAGAGATTAAAGAGCATTTTGTAGTTAATGGTTATGCAAATGGATGGGTTGTACCGATAAAACAGAAGTCAGATAAGGAACAGGATTTTCAGATTATTTTAGAGTTCCTACCACAGAGATTTTTTGAAACAGGACTTTTAATTTCTGCGATCACATTATTCGGATGCATAGGATATTTGGGCTTTTGTTTAAGAAGGCAAAGAAAAAAGGGCGCTGATGAGAATTAAAAAATCATTTAAAATATTTTCGAGTATTATTATTCATGCAGTTGTTGTATGGGTTGCCCTTGCACTGGGCTATAACTCATATAAAGAAGTTATGTATGGAATTGATCCATTGGCAAAGGCTATAAAAGATTCCATTAAAGCCACCTTCCCGATAGCTGTCCTGCTATTTTCAGGTTTGCATTTTATATTTTCAATCAGAAAGAAAGCCGGTGAGATTTCCTTAAGTTTAAATCAGTATGTATATGTCATTGTTATTTACGCAGCTTTACTCAATCTATTTTACTTTGAAAAAGGAAAGGATATTCTTATTCCACTTAATCTATCAATACTTTATGTGGCGATGTTTCTCCTTTTATATCAATCTCTAAGGAAAACCAAGATAAATGCACAAGACTGGTTACCACCGATAGTTTACAGGCTTATAATAAGAGAACCATCACAAACAGATACCAAAACATTTTCTCTTAATCCTTTTATTATCGCCTTTATGGCTTCTATGGTAATATGTGCACTTCTTTTAGCTATCAATGAAGTGAAAGTTGCAGAATCAGTGGCTAACATCGCCTATTTTTTGATGGTAGTCGGAATAGGGATAGAGATGTTTAAAGTCGATAAGATAAGCAGAAAAAGCAATGAACATTCCCAATCATAGTCCCCGGCTCTCATTTGAAATATGGTTTTTCTTTCTTCTATGCGTATTAACTTTTTTTTATACCTACCCCTTGATGACAGATCTATCCGGGACTTTTCTGGGTTTCCCCAGTGATTCACTTGGAGGCATATGGAATTTATGGTGGGCAAAGTTTAGTTATCTTCACAATCTCCCATCGAAAGTTTATACCTTTGAAGCATATCCATTTGGCTATGACAACACTGACGCTCCTTATCCATATCTCCTTAGTTTTATAGGGTTTATTATTACTCTCCTTACAGATGAGATTTTCACTTATAATCTGCTCAAAATAATTAGTTTTCCATTATTGGCTTTAACAACATACTTTCTCATTTATTATCTGACAAAAGACAGGCTTGTTAGTGCTTTAATAGGTATTATTTACTCTTTCTCGCCTTTTCATATCATACAAAATTATTCCCACTCTCCTAATATGTACTGGATACCAGTTGCAATTTTATTTTTATTGAAATCGCTGAGGGAAGGTGAATACAAAAACGCAATTTTATTCGGCATATTCTGGGGGATTTCATTTGTATTTAATGTTTATAATGCATACTTTCTGGGTCTGCTTCTCCCTGTTTTTGTTGTTGCGTGTCGATTAAACAAAAAAAAGAGGATAAATATTTCAAGAAGGTCTTTTTTAATTGCCGTTGTGTTTAGCGTTATAGTTTTTTCATTGATTATTTTACCCATGATACTTCCACTAGTAAAAAGTAAATTGATTAGCCACAGTACGTATGAAATGCAAACATACGGTTACGTCAGAGATTTTTCAGACCTTTTCATATTTTCAGCAAAGCCGCTCGATTATTTATTACCCTCTGTGCATAATCCATTCCTTGGATGGTTAATTCCTGACTTAGGCATGGGACCATTAAAAGGCCACAAGTATACTGAGCATACTCTCTACC
>CAJVYT010000007.1 GCA_913009765.1 uncultured candidate division Zixibacteria bacterium | reverse complement strand
GCACAGGTATAGGAGATGTGGTTTTTGTTCAAGCAGAAGACGTCATACTAGATATATCAGTGTGACTTGAGTTTTTTTTTTTTCAAGCAGAAGACGGCATACGAGATATATCAGTGTGACTGGAGTTCAGACGTGTGCTCTTCCGATCTAGCGAAACACAATTATGTAAACTTTTTATTGTATGTCATGAATTTGCACATACTTACGCTGGTCATCTTAAAGACACAAAGAAAACAATTCTTAGAATGACTAAAGGATCTAAAATTGCTAAAATAGATCTCGAAAAATACAACAAAAACCAGAATATGGAATTTGAAGCAGATAATATTGCATTTGAATGGTATAAGGAATATATGGCTTCTAACCATGAATTCTCAACAGGAACTAGAGAATTATTGAGCGATGGATATAAATATCAACCAATATTAACTTTGTATATATTAAATTGGCTTGAAGTGATATCCTCAAAAATAACAAATAACCATAATGAACCACCGACTCACCCACGAACTATTGACAGGATGCAAAAGTTAGCTAACGATCATTGGCAATATTTTACAGATAAAGAAAAAGTTAGAATAAATGAAATGATTTCTGAGGGTGAAAAGCAACAAGAAGCTATTGATCATATATTTTCAAACGGAACAAATTAAAGTACTAGTTTTACAATACAATAATAGATTAGAATTAAATAAAATATAAAAGTTCTCTGTTAAACAATGTCAACCATGCTTCTAATATCTGTTTTAACTTGAATAACTTATCCGTTCTAGATTTTCACATTTTCATTGATATTATCAATTATAATTGTTCTATACTCGTCCCAGCATCCCCGCTTATTATTAAAAACAAGTCCTTCAGCTATTATAGTGAAGGCTTTATTGTATGTGGGATATAGAGTTGCACCGTCTAAAACAAAGTTCGAATATAACAAATCAACCATTTTTCTTTTATCGGTCAAATTCCTTGTATCCCAAAGTGACGGAAGAACTTGTAGGAGTTCTAATATTTTCTCAACGGTCTTAATTTTATGGATCGGGGAACCGTTCACCGCCATGCTATTTTGTAGTGTCGCTGTTTCATCCCCCCATTTTGCGGTGATGTTTTGCCAATGGCTTTCGGTGATCTTCTCTTCAAGCTTATCAATATAACTTTGCTCTGACCATTTTTGTAATTGAGCAAGTCTTTGTTCAATTCTATGTTTATCTTTTGATTGATTTGAATAGATAATATCTTCTTGTTCTTTAAACTTTTCTAATATTTTAATAGCTGATTTTTGATTAATAGAAATTGGTAACAATCCATTTCTGAACTGTTGAACTATATTCTTTTCAGGAACGTAACACTTACTATGTTTTTCTCGCATACCTGTACAATGGTAATATACATATTTACCTTTTTTGATTTGTGCTGTAATTTTACAACCGCATTCTGAACATACAATCAAACTACCAAAGGCAAAACTTTTTCTATTTAAGTGAGGTTTGTTATGCGATTTAAAAGCATTTTGAACTGAATCAAATAATGATTTACTAATTATAGGCTCATGCGATCCTTTGAATATTTTACCAGCCCATCTAAATTCACCATAATAAAAAGGATTTTTGAGAATTCTTTCAACTTGGCTTTTTGAAACTGATCGACCGCTTCGAGGCATTTTCAATGATTTTGTTTTTGACCAAACTGATATTATACTTAATGAAGCTTTCTTTTCAGCATACATCTGAAACATCTCTATTATTAAATGAGATCTACTTGAATCGACATAAATCTTTTTTGTATTCTTATCTATTAGATAACCTAGTGGAATACTACCTCCTGGAAATATACCTTGAGATGCTTTTTCATTCATCCCCTTTTTAACTTCTTCAGAAAGATTATCTACATAATTTTTAGCCATTAAGGCTTTAATGCCAAACATAAATTTTTCATGTGATCGAGAATGTTTGCTAAGTTCTGAATTCTCTTTTACTAAAATAATAGTTAGATCATTTTCGTTTATTAGTTGATCAAGAGTTGCTATATCTTTAAAATTACGGGATAATCTATCAGTCTTTTCACATAGTAGATATTTAATTTCTGGATTAGCAATAATGTAATCAAGCATTTCATTAAATTGTTTTCGCCCTGATCCTTTTGCAGATTCAGATTCTTCATATATTTTAACTACATGAAAATTATTATCTTCAGCGTATTTTTTTAATAACTTAATTTGTGCAGGAATTGAGAATCCATCACGTTCTTGTTCTTTGGATGAAACACGAGTGTAAATTATAGTATTATTATTTTTCATTTAAATATCTTACATAGATAATTATAAGTTTTTAAAATATGGTATAAGTGGTGGATTTTCTGGATCATCTAATTTCATATGCCTAACTATTAAATCAGATCCTAATTCTCTACTAGGTTTACGAAATTCTTTATCAATTATAATTACTTGAGTATCTTTCAATTCAGTTGAAGAAAGCTCATACAACATTTGATAGAATCCTTCAAATTGTTCTCTATTTTCTCGTTCGCTAACATTTTTCATAGGAGTATCAATAATTAATAATTTTGGTAAAATGCTAATATCTATTTTTTTTGCTAAACGATGGACTGCTATTGCAAAACTAGTTTTAAACCTTGTTTTAATACCACCACTACCGATGTTTCTAAATGAAGTTGTAGCAGTATCTCCCGTTTTAATATGAAAGATTTCAGGTAAAAAATCATCAGGTCGAATTTTAACTAAATCATCTTTTGAATATCCTTTTTCTTTTGTATTAATTAAACAATCCAAAAATAAAGATGATAATTCATTAAGATTTTTTAAATTCTTTTCTGCTTTTGCTTTCATAGATTTTAGCTCTCTATTCAACGACTGTTGCTCAAGAAATAATTCATCACTTCTAGTTTCCATAGAATTTATTTTATACGGAATAATTTTTACCCGATCAAAATACTTTATACCTTCAACTAATTTAGCTTTCTCTCTCTCAAGCTCAATCGCTCCAGATAGATAAGCTGAATCGTATTGCTCTGAAACTACATTTAAATGATTATCAATTGTTTCTTTTTCTTTTACTAATTCAAATCTCTTATTTCTAAGATTTTTCATTTGTTTTTTTTGTAATTGTAACATTTCTTGAAGTTCTTATATTCGAGCCTTGAAATCCTTTTCAGTTTTATCAACTTCTTCCATAGCATTTTCTGGAGTTATATCAACTTGTCCACATACAGAACATATTCCAACATCCCTATCCGACAGAATTTGAATACATTTAGGACATTTTTCAAAATCTACATTATTAAGTACTGCCCTCGCTGCATTTATTCGCTTAAGCTTCGTTGTTTGTGAATACATCTCATTTAAATATCTTTCATTTTGATCAATACTAATTCCAACTTCAGAAATAGTAGATTCTAATGAATCAATTTCTTCGAATAATTGTCGTGCTTCTACTCTTAGTTTATCAGCAGAGTGACTTATATTTTCTTTAAGGCTATTTCTGATGCCTTCAATAGATTTCTTAATTTCAATAAGCTGTATATTATATTTGAAAATTATTATATCAATTTCAATTTCGGATTCTACATTAATTTCAGAAAGTATCGATTTTAATTGTTTGGCAGCTTCTAATAATTTATTTTTTTCAATTCTAACTTCTTCTAAACGAATTTCTAATTCTGCAACACCCTCCTGATGAAAACCTAATAAATACCGTAAAACATTACGGCTTTTTAATCTTTTAAAACTATTAATGTTTGTTCCTACACCCAAATTAAAAAAGTTGTCATCAATAGATTCTTGGTCAAGATAACAATACCAATATAAATCTCTAAAACTTAAACGTTGAAGGTCTGACTCATCATTGTATTGACTTCTTCCTCTGAAGGAATATAATCTTCCGTTATAGGAATACGCTTTGTATATTTTATGTATTCTAAAACTTGTTTTCTTAATGTTCTTATACAAACAGTTTTAAGTCTGTTTCTAAGATCAATAAACATTTCTTGTTTAGGTTCTATCAATCCTAATTCATTTTCATAAATGTCCTGTACCTGAGAGACTCTAGCATACTGTGATTTAAAACTTTTAAGATCGCCGAAAACGTGGCTGTCAATAATACTTACAAGACCGTATAGCTCAAGTAATGAATTTTGAAGTGGAGTTGCTGTAAGTAATATTTTGGGAATATTTTCAAGAGCATTTTTAATATCTTTAGCGATTTTATTACTTGGCTTATAAACATTCCTAAGCCTATGAGCTTCATCAATAATTGCTAAATCCCAAGGCGTTTGTTTTACATAGGGAGCTTTATTCCGTGCAAAATGATAAGAACAAATTATAATAGTATCTTCTTGATCAAAAGGATTGAGATTACCTTCTTTGATACAACGATTAAATGATTTTGCTTCAAGGATAGTGGAAGGAATAAAAAACTTTTCTTGTAGCTCAGCACTCCATTGTTTACGGAGATTTGATGGCACAATAAGAAGCATCCTTCTTTTGCGTTCCGCCCATTTTTGAGAAATAACCAAGCCTGCTTCAATTGTTTTTCCTAAACCAACTTCATCTGCTAAGATAGCACCTTTTGATAGGGGTGAACGAAAAGCAAATAAAGCCGCTTCAATCTGATGCGGATTTAAGTCGACCTGAGCATTAGATAAAGTAGAAGTAAGTTTCTGTAAGCTATCAGAAGAACTCCTTTTTGTTAGCTCGTAGGCGTAATATTTTGCGTGATAATCAGTAATTGTCATTATTTTTATTCTGTAAAAATATCTACATATCGTCGGTAGATAAATGACCTACCGTATTTTTCGTTTTTGTCTTTTTGTTCAAGTATGCCAAGTTTTACAAAACGATCAATCACTCTTTGAGAACCTTGACGTGTAAAGTCTGTCCATTTCTTTACTGTATTCACGTTAACAATAGGTAAAACAAATAAATTACGTAGGACTATAATCCCACTTTCAGAAGATGTTTTGCTAAGTGCCTGAATTTTTTCCATATCTTCTTGTCTTAATTCAGTAATTGCCTGAACAGTAGATATTGCTTCTTCAGCAGTTTCAATTATACCATCAAGTAAGAACTCAAGCCATTCTTTCACTTCGCCATTACGATAACCATCAAGTTTGGCATAATATATTTTCTGATGCTTCTTAAAATAAGTAGCAAGAAACAAAACTGGCTTTTCAAGAAGATTACTTAGCCAAAGATAAAACGTAATTAGCAAACGTCCAGTTCTTCCGTTACCATCAAGAAAAGGATGAATAGTTTCAAATTGTGCGTGAATCAAACCAGCTTTGAGAAGTGGCAACATTGCATCTTTAGAATGAAGAAATTTTTCAAAGTCATCAAGAGCTTTCTGCATTTCAATAGGTGGGGGCGGAACAAAACTGGCATTGGCTGGAGTCGTACCACCTATCCAATTTTGGTTTTTTCTAAAATTACCTGGGTCAGAAAAATGAGTTGCTCTGGCTTCTTCCATAAGTTCTTTATGAAGTTCCCTAATAAAACGGAGACTCATTGGAAATTCTGCTAATCTTTTTAAACCGTAGTTAAGAGCTTTGATATAATATAAAATATCATCTACATCATTAGGAAGGGATTCCTTAGTTTTTGCTTCCGCTTCAATAGCATCTATCATGGTTGCCTGAGTTCCTTCTATTTGACTAGAAGAAGTAGCATCCTTTCGGATATACATGTATAGGAAGAAATCTACATCAGGTAGAAGTTGAGTTATTCCGTCCAATTTCCCTAAAAGACGTTCTGCTGTGGAATGCTTGAGAATAAGTTCTTGAGATAGTTTTAATCCCTCATCAGGTGGAAATTTATTAGGAATAAATGCTTTATAGCCTTCTTTTTGTTTTACTAATTTTCCAATTTCCATATTAATTCCGTTTACATTTTTCCGTTAATGTCAACAGATTAGCATATTTTGTTTACATTGTCAAGTAAAAGTAAACAAAAATCAATAATACATTACTTTCATTATGGTACCATGATTCCCCTTTGATATATACCTCAAAAAAGCAGAATCAACAGATAATAAGGTAAAACGCCTTTAAATAGCCCAAATATGGTGTTTTATCTTCAAAGTAAGGTCAAATGCTTTTATTTCAGAATTTTAAGTGGTAATTTATTAACAGCCTCTGACAAATGGCTCGGTGATAAATGGGCATAAATCATTGTAGTTTCGATATCTGAATGTCCCATCAATTTTTGAATTGTAGGAAGATCAACTCCTGCCATTACTAAATGACTCGCAAACGTATGACGAAGTGTGTGAACCTTTGTACAATCTTCAATTTCAGCTATTTTGCCAATTTTAATCAATTCAGTTCTGAGCATGTTGTGAGATTTCCCTGCTCCAATAATTGCAAAAACATGATCTTTCTTTTTTGATTTTTTTGATTCTTGCCAATGGGAATTTAAAACAGTTAGAAGTTCATCACTAATTGGAATCTCACGCTCACCTGTTTTTGGTTGCCAGTCAGGTTTCTTTCTGATGTATATTTTATGATTATTAAAATCAATATCACTCCAACGTAGGTTCTCCAACTCAGCTTTTCGCATTCCAGTACTCATGAAAGTAAAATAAATTGGAAAGAACTCTTTAGGACAAGCTTCAAGAAATTTTTCACACTCCTCTTTAGTTAAAAATCGGAGTGGTTTTTTATCGTCAATTTTTAGAGGCTTTACATGTTTCATCGGATTATCTCTAAGATAATCCCATTTGATAGCCAGATTAATCATTGTTTTAATTCCCTCAAGTTCCAAGTTTACAGTTCTAGCTCTGGCACCTTTTCTTGTATTATCCGTTTTAACATTTTTACCGTTTGGATTCACCCACTCATCTCTACGAAATGTTTTATACCCTTCAATTACTTCTGGAGTAAGTTGAGATAACATCACTATATCTTTTCGCTTCTCATTTAAGAACCGCTTTAAATGATCTGTAACTGCTTTGTAGCGTTTGGTAGTTGTAATCCGATGATTGGTTCGATTATACTCGAGAAATTTTACTATTAGAGATTCTATTTTAATATCTGTTTTAGAAAAACCTAATTCGTCTTTAATGATTTTGATTTCAATATCTTTAAGAGCGACATCTGCCATTTTTTTGGATGTCCCCACTCGTTTTCGATAACGACGTCCTTTGTATTTGTAATCGACGTACCAGATATCTTTTCTTTGATAAATTCTTGCCATATCCTCAAATAGCTTGGCACAAATGTGGCACAAGCCCTTTCTGGAAGCAATATAGTATCTTCTAATCTGTTGTCAAGTAGATATTTAAGGGGTGAGCGTAAAATAAAATGGAGGTGGGGGGAATCGAACCCCCGTCCGAATATAACAACCTGTCATCTTCTACGTGTGTAGTCGTGTCATTAGTTTCTCGTAACCCATGCTGCAGACAGACAAGCTACATGAATCACCAGCCTTTTGTTTAAACTGGAATTAAAGGCGTCAACCAGTCGAGTCTCCTTTATCGACGCTGAGACAATCACCCGGGAGACAGTGGAGTGAAAGACAGCGCACTGTTTATCCTAAATTAATTTAGGCAGCGAGGGCGTAGTTATTTTCGCCAATTAAAAAAGTTTGCTTAAGTTTTGATAACGAAGATCTAAGCATCTCCGACACGCAGACAACCAATCACTATACCCGTCGAAGCCAGGTCACCCCCAATATGCATATTGGGTCAAGCTCGACACCGCGATAGGTGTACGGATGTAGTTCTCTTTACAAAGAACTACAATTTTAATATACTACATCGGTTAAAATAATCAACCGAACATATATATAACGAAATTTAACTATAACGGTTTCACAAATGGCTAAAAAAACTTGGTTTGATAAATTACTTGCTTACGGCTCACTTATTGGAGCAGCCCTCTTTGCCGGGTTTTGCCTTTATTTTATAATTTTGATACTATTTGACAAATAGACCACACCTTTCACAAAACCCTCTCATTTTTTTATATTGTTCTAAAGCCAAATCTTTCTTTTATTTGAAAAAATAAATATAGAGATGGTAATATTCTTAACAAGTAGCACAAAATGACTAAATTTAAAATCAACTGGCATGATGATAATGCTGACAAAGAAAAAAAACAAAAACTGATTGATACCGGTCTGCTTGTACTACGTATCGGAATTGCATCGCTGATGCTTTTCGGACATGGTTTTGAAAAATTAGTCAACTTTTCAGAAAAAGCTGTAAATTTTCCTGACCCACTTGGTGTTGGCTCTGTAACAAGTTTAACACTAACAGTCTTTGCTGAATTTTTCTGTTCAATTGCTATTATGTTTGGATTTTTTACCCGTTACGCAGCAATCCCTCTTATTATCATGATGCTTGTAGCAATTTTTATTATCCACGGAGATGATCCATGGAGCAAGAAAGAACTTGCTGCTCTATATATAGTACCGTATGTCACACTTCTTTTTTCCGGTTCGGGTAGATACTCTGTAGATTTTAAACTGTTTAAGAAATAATTATGACACAAGAAGAAAAAATTAAAAAAGCGACGACTCACATTGTCAAAGCGGTCTTTCCCAATTCAACCAATCATTACGATACTCTTTTTGGCGGTACTGCTTTGCAGTGGATGGATGAGGTCGCCTTTATCACTGCTACACGGTTCTCCCGTCAATGTATGGTAACGGTTTCAATCGACCGCACCGATTTCAATAAACCGATACCGTCTGGGACTCTTGCCGAACTTATCGGTTCGGTTGTAAAAGTAGGAAATACTTCAATTCAAATAAAAGTTGAAATTTTTATAGAACAGATGTATTCCGAGCATAGAGAACTTGCGATTGAGGGGCTGTTTACAATGGTCGCTGTTGATGAAAACAAAAAACCTGTGAAGATTGTGTAGGAGTGAGTTTACGCTTCAGGTTTCAGATATGTTCCGACCATGTCGCTATTGACAAAATCATTCAGCGAAATATGTATCGACCGCCAGTTATATCCGAACGCTTCGTGAGCTTTTTTTGATGAAAACGCCCAGTCATAATCAAGCATCTTTACTAAATCGGGATAGTACGAAATTTTACTTTTACCAAACATCTTTCTGCTCATTTCAGAAAAACGGGAAGTTATATCATAAAATTTTCTTGGAATTCGAACCAAGTGCGGAATTTTGCCAAGCTCTGCCGATGCCGACAAAGCAAATTCTTTGACAGAAATATTATCACCCCCCAAAATATAACGCTCGCCGTGGTCCCCCATGCTCAAAGCAGAAATAACTCCGGGGACAACATCGCGCAGGTCAACCATATTAATCCGAATAGGAATATCAGGGAAAATAAACCGTCCAAATAATTTTAATGCTCTTTCTTTATCAGACTCTGTTTGTGAGGGAGCAATTATTATTGAAGGATTGACAATGACCAGTTCAGTTTTAGCATCTTTAGCTGCTTTACGCAGTTCAACTTCGGCAGCATGTTTGGTCATTATATATGGAATTTGCAAATTATCTAAATTAAACTCTGTCTTTTCATTTGAATATAAATCTTCAAGATCAGACAAATTTTCTTTTCGTTTAATTGCTCCGATAGCGGCAATGGTAGAAATATGTAAAAATCGTTGTACTCCTGCTTTTGAGGCGGCATTAAAAAGGTCAACTGCTCCTATTGTATTTATACCGGCAAATTGAGTCAGCCTATCTTGTCTGAAATTAACAAAAGCAGCAGTATGAATGACTAAATCAACACCATCCATCAAAGCAGACATCTTATCTTTACGCCGTAAATCCACTTCTCTTTTTTCAAGACCCAATGAATCTATAAAAGTTGTATCAGATGATTCCCGTATATGAGCAATCGGTTTTATCCCCTGTTTGTGCAGAACAAACAAAAGTTGACTGCCCAATGAACCGGAAGCTCCGGTGATCAGTATTTTTTTTTCTTTCAGTTCAATTTTCATAATTATTTTTTTTCGTAAATGCCGATATTTATACTATATTAAAATAACGCAGTTGTAATTAAGTAAATCAATAATAATATATACAGGTAAGATAGACATTGAAACAGTTTTTCAAACAAATTTGGGAAAAATGGAAAAAAATCGCCCATGTTATTGGGAAATTTAATACCAAGGTTATAATATCTCTTGCTTATTTTCTCATTATTTCCCCATTAGGGGCTGTTTTTCGGCTATTTGGATGGAATCCTCTTGGAAAACTCTCCAAATCAAAACCTGAAAAATCTAACTGGAAAACTGTAACAAACCAAGAACCGGATGAACAATCAATGTCGAGGCAGAGCTAACAATGAATATTATTGGTATCTCCTGCTTTTACCATGATGCTGCCGCTATTTTTACAATTGACGGTGTCAGCAAAATATGAAGATATACATTATATAAATCATCAGCCCAATTTTGATTTATATAATGATTTATTTGATAATCCAAATGACGACCCGATACATTTTAATATCAAAGGGCAAAAAGTATTTGCTGAAACAATTGAAACCGTTTTGATTCCTTTGATAGACTCTCTTTAATTTACATCATATTCTTCTAAAGCTGCAATAAGTTTATTGATGTCAGCTTCATTGTTAAACAGATGCACCGAAACTCTTAGAGACCCCTCTCTTGGAACTGTTATAATCTTTTTATCAAATAAAAATTGTTTGAGTTTTTCTACATTATCAGTTGTAAATGTAATTATTGATGAGCGGTGTTTTTTCTCTTGTGATGATGTGATTATGTATCTGTCTGATTTTTTTAAATAGTCTGCAAGCGTATCAAGCAATTCATAATTATGTTTTTGAATGTTTTTGATTTTTAACTTTTCAAAAATATCCAACGATGCTGCCATACCATAAAGATTTAAAACAGCATAATAACCAAGCTCAAATTTCACAGCTGTATCTAAGAATGGTCTGTCATATTGAAACAGGTCACCAAACTGCATATTCCAATCAACACCAAGCCAGCTCATAAACGGTATATGTAATTTTGGACGGACTTTCTCGCTAAGATAGAAAAAACCGCACCCCTGAGGCGAAAGCATCCATTTCTGACATCCCGATGTAAATATATCGATTTTTAATTTACGAACATTAATAGGCTCTACCCCCATTCCCTGAATACCGTCTACTACAAAATACAAATTAAGTTTCTGACAAATATCCGACAATGCCTGCAAATCATTTTTATATCCGTTAAAAAATTGTACAAAAGAAATCGCCAGAACTTTTGTTTTTTTAGTAATAGCTTTTTCAAGTTCGGCAATATCAAAACGATAGTTATGTGATTTCACAAATTTAATCTTAAAACCACGTTCGGAAGCTGCTGCTTGAAAAGTATATACTAAAGCAGGAAACTCTATATCAGAAATAAGAACTTCAACATTTTTTTTCAAAGGTAATCCGAAAGCTGCAATATTTAAACCCTGAGTTGTGTTCATACTGATACCAACATCTGCTTGTTTAGCACCAATCAATTTTGCATATCGTTTACGTAAATCTCTTCGTACCTGAAAAGCAGCAGGAGAATTATCAGTATCGGCTGCTATACGAATTTTCATATTACCGTTGACCGCATCAACAAGAGAGGTTGAAAAAGGTCCATACGATGCGGAGTTGAAATAGACAACATCTTTTGTATGAGGAAAAAGTTTTCTTACTTCGTCAAATTTTTTTAAAATATCTTTTTGCATTTTAATTTTCCTACAACGAATATAAGTATCCAATAACAGTCATAGATGCTATAAGTTTCAGAAAATATGATAGAAGTAAAAAAGTAAGATATGCCATTGGTAATTTTATACGCACTGAAAGAATCATCGTAAACGGTACCGCCCCCATAATAAGAGCAAAAAGTGATGCGGCAAGTCCCACCCGTAAACCTTCAAACGGCAACATTAAATAAAAGAAACTGTACCCTACCGATGGAATTACAACATAAAATAAAAATTCCATGATATAATTCATTGTAAACCACGCAGATGTACTCTCTTCAAGCATATCTTTTGGGATACCGTCGAGTAATTTTAATTTACTTGATATAAATTCCAATATAAAACTAAGCAGCAGCAGGGCGATTCCGCCACCGATAAAACAGTATAAAAGTAATGTTGTGTTTATCATTTTAACCAACGTTTTTGGATATACCAGTTATATGTTTGTTTGGCACCCTCGGCAAAAGATATTTGAGATACAAAGCCTAATTCTTTTTCTGCTTTTGCTGTTGATACTTCCCATGATGCCAAGAGTTCGTTTGCTTTTTCAGGTGTAAGCATAGGGGTTGCATTCACCAGTTTAAACAATGCTTTAGAAATATGCGAAACTGCCTTAAAAATTGATGACGGAAGTATAAGCGGGAAACCTTTTTTCCCGACAGCATCCTCAAGCATTTCAATCATTCGTTCCATTGTGTAAGATTTGTTTTCTGCTATAAAATAAACAGAGCCGGATTGTATGTCTGACTGTATCGCTTTAAAAATCCCAAGACAGAGATCGTCAACATGCACCAGTTGTAATTTTCGTTGAATATTACCTATATACGGTTTTATCCCTTTATGGATTGTTTCAAAAAATGAAAATATCTCTTTATCGCCGGGACCATAAATCCCCGTTGGTCTGATAGCTGCAACCGACAATTTATCTTTATAAGAAAGTACAATCTTTTCTCCTGCAAGTTTTGACTTTCCATAGATTGTAATAGGATGCGGGCTGTCATTTTCGGTAACAGGTTTGCCATTCACAGTCGGACCCGCAGCGGCAAGCGATGAGATATAAATAAGTTTTTTCAAGTTCTGGTTATACTTTTCGACAGCCTCAAGAAGCGATTGAGTACCGATTTCATTGACATCATAAAATGTCTGTGTCTTTTTCGCTTTTACAACTCCGGCATTATGAATGATATAGTCAACATCTGCAACCATTTCAACAAGCGTATCAGGTTGGGTAATATCACCGTAGCGAAAAGTAATATCTAACCCGTCAAGACTTGAAAGGTCGGCGGATTTTCGTACTCCGGCGACAACATGGAAATTTTCTGAAAGGAATTTTTTACACAAACGAGTGCCGACAAACCCATTTGCTCCGGTTATTAAAACTGATTGTTTATTCTCATCCATGTAGAGAATGTAGTTAATTGGGACTGTTTATACAAGAATGGAAAAAATAAAAAATGATAAAAATGTGATTTGTAAATTGATTAAATAAGTTATTTTGTATATATATAAAAAGGAGAAAATTATGGCTGAACTACTTATTTGCTTAAAATACTTAATGTGATTGACAGAGTGTTATAGAATTTATCTTATTAATGGGATAAATATTGGGAATAATTTATGTCAGAAAAATGGTCAAGAGATCAAGCTATTATTGTTTTTAATTTATATTGTCAAATACCGTTTCAAAAAGCAAGTTCAACAAATCCCTTAATTGTTAAAACAGCAAAATTGATAGGAAGAAGTCCAAATTCAGTTAAAATGAAAATAGGTAATTACGGCAGTTTAGACCCAGAACTTCAAAAAAGGGGAATTGTTGGATTAACAAATATTAGTAAACTTGACAAAGAAATTTGGGATGAATTTAATAATAATTGGGAAAGTTTAGCTTACAAAAGTGAAGTTTTAAAAGCAAAATTTGCAAATCAAAATATTGAAGATATTATTCCTGAAAATGAAGAATCTTTCCCTTTAGGAAAAGATAAAAAAAGTTTAATAAAAACAAGAGTTAATCAACAGTTTTTCAGAAAAACAGTTCTTTCGGCAAACAATAATAGTTGTTGTATTACAGGTATTCAAATTCCTGAATTATTAGTTGCAAGCCATATTATCCCTTGGAAAGATAAAAATGAAACTCGTCTTGATCCAAGAAATGGCTTATGCCTTAATTCATTTCACGACAAAGCATTTGACAGAGGATTTATTTCAATCTCAAATAATTTTGAGATAATAGTTTCTGAGTCTATAACTCAGAAATATTCTCAAACAACAACATTGGATTGGTTTAAACTCTTCGATAAAAAAAGAATGATTATGCCAGATAAATTTGTTCCATTACAAGAATATTTAGAATATCATAGGAAAAATATTTTTATATCATGAGAAGTATAAATCATTATAACATTTTAGAAAACTTAGATATTATTAGCAAAGTAGAGAAACTTCCGCTTGGTTATTGTATTGAACCTCTTCAGAATACTTATACATTATCAAAAACCACTAATTTTATTTATGAAATTGTAGAGGCTAAACTTTTAGAATCAGAAATTGATGAAATTAATTCAATAAACCCTTCAAAAAGTAAAATTCTAAAAAGAGTGAATGCAATTTTTAAAAAAGGTTGTAAGTTAAAATTTATAAAAACTGAAAAAGATATGTTTCACAACAATCTTACCTTAATTGATAGCTGTTTGCCTAAATTGCTTTCAGAAGCTATTCTTTATCATTACTCTGGAAAATCTAAAAGTTTGTTTGAAATTGTTCAAGTATTGGAAAAAGAGAACCCCTTAAAATATAATATTTCTTCAGGTCACAAATTTTATGATTACAAACTCAAAAAGTTCTTAACTGATGTTGCTTTAGGTATGATGCCGTCTAAGGTTTGGAATGGCATATATGATGCTACCGGTGGATATTTAATTGTAAAAGAAGATGGCGATATAGTATGTTATCATGTTTATAAAAAAAATGAGTTTGAAGACTATCTTTTAAATAATACATTTTTAGAAACAGCAGGTTCTAAAAAACATGGGTTTGGAAAAATTTATAAAGAAAATAACAAATTATTTATTAAACTTAATTTACAAGTAAGATTTAATAAATAATTTCATAAACAAGTTTTTATCAAATAAGACAGAACGAAAGTATTAATTTACAAAAAGGGTTAGCCATGGAATATATCTTTAAAATAGGTATTGATGATGCTCAATATTATGCAAATCAAGAGATAGGCAGGTCTTTAACAGACGATGAATTAAATTCAGTAAGAAAAGGAGTTGAATTTGGTTTAGAATTAAGCTGGGATGAGGTACTAAAAACAGCAATCCATGAAACAACTATCAATAGCAATTAACACCCCCCTAAAACACCATCGCCTCAAAGCGGTACAGTTCGGCTGTTCTATCTTTATAGCTGTTTTTTGGTAAGCCCGCTTTTAAACATGTCTGCTCTACAAACTGAATCACATCCCAATTATTTTCTGATGCTACCTGCGGAAGAAGCAACCCGGAATGCATCTCGAGATTTATTAGCAGTCCATCCCGACCAACTTTAATTTCTGAAATATTATGAACCCGTTTTAATGGCGAGAGAATAGAAATTTCAATTTCAGCATTTTGAAAATCCTGTTCAGAAATTTCTACAAACCGAGGGTCTTCAAAAGCAGCCGCAATCGCCATATTGGCAACCGCATCATACAATGGTTCTCTTGCTTTTATTGTTCCTATACATCCTCGAAGCTCACCATGTATTTTGAGCGTCACAAAAAGCCCTCGCTTTAAATTGAATTTTTCTGAAACAGGTGCTGAATAACTTTTATTGTTCAGTCTTGCTTCAATAGCATTTTTGGCAATCTCTTTTAGCTGAAGTTCATCTTCTGCAGTTATCATAAATTCATTTTTAGGTTTTGCCACAGGCACTCCTAAAAGTGTTCTCTTTTTTTGAATAACTTCTTTACCGCTGATTACCGCCGCCGATAAATAACCGACAACTTCATCAAAATCGCCTGTCACCGCACCCGATGTTGTGTATTCAAATATCTCCACCCGTGAACCACCCATTCGCTTGGTAGCTTTTAAAACCGATGCCACTATTCCCCCACCGCAAGCTTCGGTTTTTCCTCGTTCCAGTTTATCCATAAGAAGTTCGGGATCATATTTTTCTAAAGCTTTTTTAAGTTCTCCGTCAAGTCTGTTGGCTTGTTTTTCTGAATGAAAATGTGAAAGATCAGTTGAGGCAACTAATAAAGTATTCGTTTCTGAAAAATTACTTGCCAGCACTTCGCTTAAGGCATTAACCGATGATTCCTCTTGGTCACCCATTATAATTGCAACCAGCTTAAATTTGCCTAATACAATTTGTAAAAATGGAAGTTGTAATTCTAAAGCATGTTCGCCACGGTCTTCCCCCGCTCCATGTCCCATATTTGAAAGATACACATTTGGCAAAATAGTCCCGATTTTTTCAGATAACTCAGTATCTATTTCGACCACTCCTAAAGGGGTTGCATAACCGTCACCATCAAAAACCGAACACCCCTGAAAAAATACTTTATGAGAGGGTGCAACGACAACAACGGTATCATATTGTTTGCCTTCAAGCTGTTTATACGCTTTTGCGGCTGTTTTCCCCGAATAGATATATCCTGCATGAGGTACTATAAGTGCTGAGATACTATTCTCAAGTGGAACTTTTTCAGATTCAGCAAAAAATGCCGCTATCTGTTTGGTGAGTTCAACAGGTGATTTTGGATACCAATCTCCGGCACAGGCAGCTTTTCGTATATTTTTATTTTCAGTAGTCATATCTTCTCTCTTTTATAATTATCTCAATAGTACATAGATAATATAATTTTGTCAAATTAAGTTCTTACATTAAGGAAATCTCTTATTACAACTCAATAATAGTGCAGATAAAGAAAGACAAGAAAAAAGCCGGACTTAAAAAAGTCCGGCTTTTTCTTATATCTATAAGTTTCTTTTATATTGTCGTTTCTATCGGCTTTTGAGATGAACTATTTTTATCTTTGACACCTTCAACCATGGCAGCAAGAGATGAAATAATTCCACTTGCTTCATACGGCATAAATATCTTATTGGCTTCGCCTTCTGCCAGTTTCGGCATCATCTCAAGATATTTTAACGTAATAAGCTCATTCGTCGGTTTCCCCTTATGAATAGCATTAAAGACTATCGAGATAGCTTCAGCTTCACCGGCTGCGACAATTTCTTGTCGATATTTTTCAGCATCTGCTTTTGCCTGTACTGAAATAGCATAGCCTTGAGCATCCAAAATCTGCGACTGTTTATGACCTTCTGCTCTTGTGATTTCAGCCTGTTTAACACCTTCTGCTTCTAAAATAGCCGCACGTTTATCACGTTCTGCTTTCATCTGACGACTCATTGCTTCGGTTATGTCACGAGGCGGGTCTATTCGCTGGAGTTCAACCCTGTTAACTTTTACACCCCACTTATCAGTAGCAGCATCTAACACATCACGAAGCTGACCGTTGATTTCATCCCTTGAAGTCAAACAGGCATCCAAATCAAGTTCGCCGATAACATTTCTCAAGTTTGTCTGAGCAAGTTTGGTTGCCGCCATTATGTAGTTCGAAATTTCATACCGTGAACGAAATGGGTCAGTCACTTGGGCATACACAATACAGTCGACTTCAACATTTACATTATCTTTTGTAATAACCAGTTGAGGAGGAACATCTAACACGACCTCCCGCATATCAACTTTTATGACTGTATCCATAAGCGGCATAATTAAATTCAAACCGGGATCCATCGTTCGCTGAAATTTTCCAAGCCGTTCTACCAATCCTTTTTCAAACGGACGGATGATTCTAATAGAAAATGCTACCAACATAAACACTAATATTACCGCAGCACCTAAAAACATTATTATTTGAGGATTCATTTTAAACTCCTTTTATAATTTTTTCTCAACATATACTGTTGTACCGATAATTTTTAAAATAGTTGCTTTTTCATGTTCTTGAATTAATTCTTCTGAAACAGCACGCCATATTTCACCATTTACTTTTATTTGACCGGCTTTATCAGGGTCAATTGTTTTAATTACCAGCCCCACTTTCCCAATTATAGCATCAACATTTGTTATTTGCGGAGATTCTTTCGTAAACCTTTTTGCCATTTTCCGAGTCAGCGGTAACAGTATTGCTGATACAACGATAAAAATTCCAATCTGCCAGTAATAACTTTCAGGAAAAAAATATGCAAAAACTCCACTTACTAAAGCTGAAAGAGAAAATCCTATAAACAGCATTGATGGTGTCAAAACTTCCAATATCAAAAAAACGACAAATGTCGCCAACCAAATCCAAACTATATTAGGCATTGTTATAACTCCTTTCCAAAATCGTCAAAATAAAATATTCTGATTCGTATAATATATACTATTGTTTTTTTTCTTTATTCATCAAAATCCTAATACTACATTATGAAAGAAGAATAATTAACTGAAAGTCAATTTAAAACTATTGGACAACAATGCATATATATAAAAAATTTGCTTTAGTGTATGACCAAATGGATGCTGACTTGCATTCAAAACGGATGGTACCATATTGTAATAAAATCTTTAAGAATTTTAAAATAAAACCATTAAACGGATTAGACCTCTGCTGCGGTACCGGTTCTGCAATTATAGAGTTTGAAAAATTAGGTGTCAAAATGTCAGGGCTTGACCAAAGTGCCGAAATGCTTGCTATTGCCGCTAAAAAAACTAAAAAATTTAAAACTACGTTGTATCAAAAATCATTGCCAAAATTTCATTTACTTGATATAAATGACTCTCAAAAACACGTACAATTTGATATGGTTACCTCGTTTTATGACTCACTCAACTATATGCTTTCAGAAAATGATTTATTAAAAACATTTCAATCTGTACATAAACATTTGAATGATAAGGGATGGTTTATCTTTGATATGAATACTCCCCTTGCGTTAAAAACTATTTGGGATGAGCAAGTTTATGCGGGTGTGAAGGATTCTATGGCATGGGTATGGCAAAACGAATATAACCCTAAAGATAAAAAAGCATCTGTCCATGCGACATTTTTTAAAAAACAAGGGAAGTTATGGGAACGATTTGATGAAACCCATTATGAAAAAGGGTATAGCAACACAGTAATAAAAAAACTTCTCAAATCAACAGGCTTTATTATAAAAGGGTTTTATGATTGCCACACATTTAAAACAGCTACCCGTGATTCATACCGCATTTGTGCTGTTGCTCAAAAAAAATAAACCTGCTCACCTATTCACTGTCAGCAAGAGCCATTATATCTTTTATTAAAATAGGTTCTACCGCATAAAACCCTTGAGCATATTTACAGCGTGCCTGCAGTCCAAATGACCGTGACATAGCCGTTAGATGTTCTATATAGTTATTTGATTTTTTTGGGTTTAAAAATTGTGACCGATGAGCCGAAAGAGCTTTAATCCATTGCTCAAAATACGGAGTTATGTCTACAACAAAATTAGGTAATATTTGAGGAGGTAAAAAATAATGAAATATACGAGTCACCAAATGAGGTTCTCCCTCAATATCTATTTTTTTTAAAGCAGCCAAATTAGCAGCATTGATTGTTATAATACCCGCAGCAACATGATCGGGATGCGACTGACGGCGTCCATGACCAACATGAGGATATGGAGCAAGCAAAATTTTTGGGCGACACTTACGGATAACTCTGGCAAGTTCTAACCGTTTCTCATAACTGTCTTCAAGTTTGGTGTCTCCCCAATCAAAAACTTGTACAACATCAGTTCCCATAACATTGGCAGCATCTTTGATTTCTTGAGACCGAATTTCTGCTGTTCCGCCGGTTCCCATTTCGCCCTCAGTAAGAATAACTATTCCGGTTTTACTCCCTCTTTTCTGCTGACTGATTAGCACTCCGCCGGTTCCAACTTCAACATCATCAGGATGAGCTCCAACTGATAATAAATCGTACGCCATTATATTACTCGCTATCTAAAAAAACCCGGATGATTTTCATCACCCGGGTTCAATTATTTATTATATATATTTAGTTTCCAAATCTTTCAGAGTGGAATATCAGCATCTCGCGAAGTAAGTCATACATATATTGATCTCTATTTGCAGGATGTCCTTCATATCCTGTTAAATTATAATCATCAACAACAACACCGGCGTTTCTCAATGTTGAAACCCATGAGTTTGTTTGTTCATAATAGTTACCAAAAGTGCTTTCTGAGAAATTGCCTATCCAAATATTAACACCATCAAATACATTCGGATTAGCAGCAAAAAGAGTAGGTAAATTATTATTCAACCAACGATTCCAAACCGGAGTAACCTCTTGTCCTACATTATTAAAAGGCAGATGGAAGCCATATACAAAACTTGAATTGTTTTTAAATGTATTAGGCGGCACTGTAACACCTGGATATTCAATAGAGTTTGAGTTTGGAAATATTGTTGTATCCAAAGTTTCATCAGAAACAAGATAATATTCTAATCTTTCCAAGTTTGTCGATGGGTTTATTCGTACTGAATCTACATAATTAAATAATGTATCATGTGCTGAAAAAGCAAACCCGCCTCCTATAAATAACCTTGATAAAGGCCAGCTGCTTTGATAATTAAATGATGTTGGCAAACTATCTAAGGCTGTTATTCCTTGTTCAGTTAAAGCCTCTGCAAAAAGCGGTTCAAATCCGGATTTACCATCAGCACCATCAAAATCCATCGGTCCCGAAACACCACTGACAGCACCAAATTTATCAGGATGCAATATCGCGGCACGGAAAGCACCATAAGCACCCATACCAAAACCACCAATAGCTCTATGAGCTTTATCTCTAATTGTAGTAACAAAAAACTCTTCTTCGGCAAACCGAATCAACTCATCACCTATGAGAGAATCATAAGCACCGGCAGCAGGTGAAGAACCGGCATAAAAATATCCCCCAAATATCTTATCATTTGGAACACAAAGAATAGCCATCGGTTGAATTTCACCCTTAGAAATAAGTTCATCAGCAATTTCTTTTAAGCCATGTGAAAAATAAAAATTCTCATCACCATCTTGTGGAGCTAATAATATCAACATTGGAACCGGTAAAAACTCTCCACCGTCAGTAATTGGATATGCAGCTTTTGGCCAATATGCCGCCAAAGGCATTTGCTGGAATTTGTTTTGTATCTGAAATACAAATTCATCGTGAAAAACATGAGCACCCTGTTTAGTGAAATAAGTTCCTTCATTTAACACAAATGAATCTTTGTCATTGTTTATTCCTCTATCAGAACAGCCAAGAACAAAAAGAAGTGTTAAAAGTGTTATCAATGAGACAATTTTATAAAATTTCATAATATCTCCTTAAAACCGATATACAAATGAAAAAACGGTTTCAAAAGATTCAGCCTTGTATACACCGTTAAAGTTATCATATAAACCATCCGAATTTAAATCTACTAACTTAGAAGTAGATAAATCAGGGTATGTCGTGTAGCTTGTAACAAACCCTAAATCATATTGCTTATAATGCCAAATTAGACCGCCACTAAAAGTAAACTTGTCCCCGGTATCAATAAACTGAGGAGTAAGTAAAGAGTTTGTACGAGCAGGTGATTGATCGTCAGAACCACCACCGATTATTGTAAAATATTGATTGTAATCATATAAAAAACCTAAAGCCAACTTACCTGAATTTTCCCAATCAACCGGATTGGAAACATCGGCTGTCAGAAAATCATTTGCTACCGCAAATGAATCAGCAGCACCTTCTAAAGCAAAATGATTGGAATAAAGGAAATCAAATCCTTCATATTGTGACCACATTGTATACTCAGCATCAAACGATACCAAAAACTTATCATTCACTTGATATGCTAATCCAAAACTGAAAGATGTAGGTAATTTTAATTTAACTTTAAAGTCTGCAGAATCTACGATCTTATTTCCGGCAACAAATAAATTACCGGCAGTACCGGGACGATTTGGGTCATCAATTGAACTTGAATCAATATATGGAACAATCGGCATATAGAACTCCAAACCTGACCGACCATCAATTGTTATATCAAAAGGAACCCGTGCATTAAGACCAATGCGAAATTTTTCGGTAACATCATATAGCACACCAAAATTTAATCCAAAGCCGTATCCATTTCCGTCATTTCTATTCAATTGTGTAATTTTATCAAAAGGACGAACTGCTACGGGATTTACATTGATTGGGTCATAGAAAGGATTATCTCTAAAATAAATATTTGAATATAGTAAATCAGCACGAAGCAACTGCAGCCCAAGACCCAATGAAAGCTTATCGTTCATAAATTCTTTGGCTACTGTTAATTGGAATGCAACAACATCCAAATTTACACTATACTGGTCATTTGGCATTTGTAAAACATTATTATATGCCAATGGAAGATCATATAAAGTCCACGTATTATTTTGATCAAATAATTGATATGCCGAAAGTCCAACACCGATTTCACCAAAACTGGGAAGTCTTGTAACAATACCTCCGGATGGATTAGATAAAATTTCATGTTTGTTGTAATTTACCTGATCATTATAAATACCTGATTCATATTCTCCACCCCATAAATAATTCGGATTAACCTCATAACGATAATGCATAAAACCGTTTGAAGCACCCAATTGTGTGTCAAATATTTTTGCGTAACCGGCTGGATTGTAATAAGCCGCTGTCCAATCATCAGCAATAGCTCGATAAGCACCACCCATCCCCATCGCTTTGGAACCAATTCCGGAAATTTCAAATCCGCTGGCACCAACACTCATTGAGAAGAGAGCAATTATTGCTAAGAGTAAAAAAAGGAATCTCGAAAACCCCATTCTCATCTCCATACATTTAAAATACATAGTTTATTTATCTCTTTTTTATTGTAAATCGAACACCATACAAACGTTACAGTAATCGAATTTTGTTAAACAGCATCTACATTTTCTAACTTAAAATGAAGCAGACAAGTTACAATACCCATACTTCAATGTCAAGGAATTCTACTTTATTTTCATTAGAAACAGATATTTAACTGTTTGCTGTTATTAGTGTTACTTTACTAATGTACAGACGAATCACTTTAATTTTTGTTGAGAAAGAAACTGTAAGAATTAAGAATTAATTATTGGAAAGTTAAAAAAAATTGAACCATTTAGACTTACGGCACATACTTTTTTTAATCACTAAACACAAACGGATAATTGCTGATATGTCCCGACTATAATTCGATGGAAAATAATTCCTTCACATTCGGAATCAATTTCTAATACTTAATGCCATTACGATTCTCAACAAACAACTATCACACACCTAACAATATACCACTAAACATGTTAGCACCATTCTTTCAAAAACGGCATTCACTTTGCTAAGTAAATTTGTGATAAATGTATTTTCAAACCATAGGAAGGTATGAAATGAACAAAAAATGTATTACAATTGCCATCTTGATTATCATTTTGGTATCCATAAATTGGTTTCGGACTGTGTATGCGTCCGATCTTACTAATTTGACTGAAGAGCAGAAACAGGAACTGCTCAACAAATATCAAAACTCACAGTCTCAAAAAAAATCTGACTATTATCAGTCTGCAGATTTTTACAAGTCTAACAATCCGTTAACTGACAAGAGTTCTGACCCGACAAATACATCTGAACAAGAAAAAACAGCTCTTAATGCTCATCAGATGAAACAAAACAAAAAACACGCAAAGCCTAATGTCAATCAGCAAACTAAATTTGAACAACTCAAACCGTTTGGAATGGAGTTATTTGCTCATATTGATGAACAAACCGACCAACCGACTGATATAAGTTCCTCAACCGATTATATACTCGGTCCCGGTGATAATATCATTATCTACTTATGGGGACGAGTCGAAAAAGAGTACAACCTTACTATTGACCGTGAAGGGAAAGTATTTATTCCTCAGGTCGGTAATATTGTCGTATGGGGTTTATCACTTGAAAAATTTATCCATAAAGTAGAAAAAAACTTTTCAAAAGTATATTCTGATTTTCAATTGACTGCTTCGCTGGGTAAAATCCGCTCAATTCGTATTTTTGTTGCAGGAGAAGTCAGACGACCGGGGGCATACACTGTTTCCTCGTTAACCTCTTTATTAAATGCTCTCTATCTTTCGGGAGGTCCATCAGAACGAGGTTCTATGCGTTCCATAAAACTAAAACGACAGGGAAAAACTATTGCCGAAGTTGATTTATACAAATTGCTGCTTGAAGGTGATAATTCAACAGATATCCATTTAGAATCCGGTGATGTTGTTTTTGTTCCTGTTGTAGGACCTCAAGTCGCTATAAGAGGTGAAATTCGCCGAGAAGCTGTCTATGAATTAAAAGGAAATGAAACAGCAGTTGACCTGCTCAAACTTGCCGGCAACCCTACCCCAGAGGCACATCTTGAAAGAGTTATGCTTGAGAGAATTTCTAAAAATTCTGAATGGAAAGTTATTGATTTAAACCTCAAGGGCAGTAATAAAGAAAACGAGCAAACAGTCCTTATTGGAGGAGATAGAATTACTATCTATTCAATTTTTGAAGCAAAACAAAATATTGTTGCAATTTTTGGTAAAGTGAAACATTCAGGGTTTTTTGAAAGAAAAGAGACAACTCACATATCTGACTTAGTAAATCAAGCTAAACTGCAGCCATACGATGTTTATTTCGAGCGTGCTGATTTATTTAGAAAATATCCCGATGGAAAAGTTGAAATTATCCCAGTAAATTTACAAAATATTATCAATGGCGATAAAACAGCTGATATTCTTCTGCAAGATAAAGATTCTCTTCAAATATATTCAATAGATGAAGTTGAATGGGATAAATATGTATTTATCGAAGGAGAGATTAAGAACCCCGGAAGATACCCGCTTTATGAAAATATGACTGTAAACGACTTAATATTTTTAGCAGGTTCATATACCCGCTCAGCACAACGTCATCGTGCAGAAGTTGCACGAATTGATGAAAATGCTAATGTATCTCTTATGTACGTCAGTATAAATAATAACGAAGCGGATATGTTTAAATTAACTGAAGACGACCATTTGTATATTCGTCAGATTCCCAAATGGGAACAAAACCGCTCAATATCAATAGAGGGTGCTGTCAAATATCCGGGTGAATATACTATCGCCAATCAATCAGAAACTCTTTATGAACTGATCTTACGAAGCGGAGGATTTACTGAAAACGCATTTCCAAAAGGAATTATTTTTGAAAGAGCATCTATAAATGATAATCTTAGACGTCTCCGGGTGTCCGATGTAATCAATCGCTCAAATCCAATAAAATATGATTCTTTAGGTCAATTAGTTACAGAATCAAAAGTTAATTATGACTCAAAGTCTATGAATAGAATTATTATTGATATGGAAAAAATTATAGCATCTCAAGGTCAAGAAGGAAATATTATACTTGAGGGAAACGATAAAATTTATATCCCGACAATCCCGTCAGGAATTTCAGTTATCGGAGCTGTCGGTTCAAACGGTACTTTAAAATATTCAAAAGGGTTAACTGTAAAAGACTATATAAAACGAGCAGGAAATTTTACAAAACAAGCCGATAAAAAACAAACCCGTTTAATACGAGCCACAGGTGAAGTTATCAGCGGAAGAGGAATAACTAAAAAACATGTTGATGTCGGTGATGTAATAATCATTCCTACGAAAATTGATAAAGAACGATCATTGATGAAATCTTTTTCATCAGCATTAAGTGCCGCAACCGGAATACTCACATCGGTATATATCATCAGTAAATTATAAATATCATCTTTTTTTACCTTCCTAAAAAAGAAGCCGAGACATCTCATGTTTCGGCTTTTTTAAATGGAATTATTTTCTTTCACACTCGGAAATAACATCCCTTTCGGCTCACAACTCTTGAAATATCACACTCGAATCACACAGCTTACTTATTGTTACTCAATGAGATAACATCATTCTTGCTTTTTTGGCATCACCTTTGCAATTCTATAATTGAAGGAAAAAATGGAGAAAATTATGAATATCTATACGAAAACATTACATGAATCAAACGATGATATCGCTCAATTGACAGCACAAAACCATCGCCTGCCTAAAAACGTTATTTTTCCTTTCTCTGATAATAGAGAGTTTTTAACAGAACTGTTTATCCAACACGAATGTGACGGTGTTAATCTCATTTCTATTGGTACGGCAACCCCCGATATCGCTATCGCTGCCGACAAAGCAAATATGACAATCAGAGAAGTTGTAGGTAAAAACCCTTTTACCTACTCTTTTGACAGTACCATAGAAGAAATCAAGAACGGTGATATTGTCTATATTGCAAACCCAAATAAAATAACAGGTGCAAATTTTTCACTAACCGGACTTAATAAAATCGCTGAAAAAAATAAAGACGGGCTGGTAATTATTGATGAATATTACTTTGATTTTTATGGTATCACCGGATTATCTCTTATTGAAAAATATGAAAACGTTGTAATCCTCAGATCATTTACTGCCGCTTTTGGAATCTACTCCTCCGATGCAGGCTATGCAGTATCATCAAAAAAAATTGTTGCACGTTGTAAAGAGATGTTTCCACAAAAACATATCTCTACAATTTTACGAAAAACTATTTTGGCAACCGTAGCAAACCAAGATGTCTCTAATGAAAGACTGCATGAAATTCGAGAGGAAGCCCTTCGTATAACAAAAAAACTCACTCGCTTAGGAATTCAATGTAGAATTACTGCAACAGATTTTCTACTTATACGGGTCGCATCTCCAAAAGATGTCGGCAATTTTCTTAATAGAAATAAAGTTGATATAGAAAACCTTAGTGGCTACCCAAAGATGAACCACTATATTCGAATCCGTATCGAATCATATTTTTCCAATGACCGCGTTATTAAAGCATTCGAGAAAATGCCTGAAAACTTCTATAAAATGAAATCAGTTGAAAAACACTCAATGACTCTTCACCGACCAAAAGGTGAAAAAATTGAACCTCGCTCTCAGATTGATAAATTACTTAACGGCAAAATTAAAGATCGTTCCAAAACCACTCAAACAATTAACGCCAAACATTTGTTTAAGATTGCCGACTAAAGATATATGCGTAAACGTCTGTACAACATAATTCTTCTCTTGACCGGACAAGTACTTATCTATTTGCTTATGTCTTTATCGTTTGCAGTTACTTTTTTATACTTAGATTATTCAAATGAATTTATTCTCAAAACTATAGCTGTTGCTTCATTATTACGTTTTTTCTTTTATCTGACCAGATCAATAAAACCTGCTTTCTGCATACAGTCTATCCGTAAAAAAATTAATCGGACAATTGAAGACGAAGCCCGTGTTGGAATATCTTTGGCTGCATTCTGTTTATTTTCAGAATGGAATGTGCTGACCGATGATTTGCTGATTGCTCTTGCTGTAAATTTTATTGCCCAGTTTATAGGGCTATTCATTACCAACAAAATTATGTCTTATTTAGCCACGAAAAATATCACCAATTACTCAAATCAGCAAATTTTGATTATCGGTACCGGAAAAAATGGGAAACACACTGCCGATGTAATATTAGATTCCCCCGAAAGTAAATCTCATCTTGCAGGTTTTATGGATTTCCATCGAAAAGGACTCTGGCGATACCGTGATATTCCAATGATTGGACATCCCGATGAACTCGCTGTCATAATCGCAAATTCTCATATAGATTTAATTATCTGTGCCTTGGAAAATGAAGATACCTCATTGGCACATTCTATTTTTGAAACTGCCGATACGATGGGAACCCCCATCTGTTATATGCCGAATTTGGCTGTATATCACAATACAAAAATAAAACCGACATATATTAACTCATTGCCTGCAATGCTCTATCGAAAAGTACCCGACAACCAACTTAAACTTTTTATTAAATCTTTTGTTGATAAAATTGGTGCTGTTGTCGGTATAGTTCTTTTTTCTCCTATAATGCTTCTAACAGCTTTGGCAATTAAAATAGAAGACAGGGGACCGGTTTTCTTCAACCAAATACGTTCAGGTATAAATGGGAAACAATTCCGTCTCTTCAAATTCAGAACCATGTGTGTCAATGCCGAACAAAAAAAAGCCGAACTTGAAAAATTAAATGAAATGTCCGGTCCGGTATTTAAAATTACAAACGACCCCAGAGTAACCAAAGTTGGCTGTTTCTTACGTAAAACTTCAATGGATGAGCTGCCGCAGTTTTTTAATGTTCTTTTCGGTAATATGTCACTTGTCGGACCTCGCCCGCCTTTGCCAAAAGAAGTTGCCCAATACGAACAGTGGCAGCATCGTAGGTTATCAGTCAAACCGGGGGTAACATGCACATGGCAGATAAACGGCAGAAATAATATTGATTTTAATGATTGGATGAAATTAGATTTAGATTATATTGATAACTGGTCATTATGGAATGACACGAAAATAATTGCCAAAACAATTCCTGCGGTTATAAAAGGCAGCGGGGCATCGTAATCATTATCACGTAATATGTTGCATGGAAGCAAACATATGAACAAAAGATTCTATAGACTTATAATAAGCCTCCTTATAATAATCATATCCTCAACTAATATTATTGCATTACCTATTATTCCGCTAGGGCTGAAACCATTTGATTTTTTCTATGACAAAATGGAAAAACTTGAACTATATCACCATAACACATATCTGTATGCTGTAGCACCATATTCTATTGAAAAAAACACTCTTAATCTTGCCCCTCTTTCTTTTCTACAGTCTGACTTAAATAAAAATATAAATCTATTTTTTATTGGCAGTGAATCTTTTAATTCACAAACATTACAATCCAGCCAGTCATTAGAAATTATAAGAGCAGGTCTGTCGGGTATCTTTGGAAAAAATATTTTTTTCTATTCCAATATCTCACTGGATGAACAAAAAGCTAAAGACCAAAACTATACAGGGAAAAAATGGCATGGTTTAGCAGGTGGGGTCGAACAATCATTTCTCAATGTTCACTTTAAACAATTAAATATTTTTGTCGGACGATTTAAATCTTTTTGGGGAATAAAAAAATCATTGCTTCTCTCTGAATCAAATGCTCTTGATGGTTTTCAGTATACATTTACATATAAACGATTCGCTCTCACATACCGCTTAGCAAAACTTGATCAGCTTGAAACAGATTTAACAACATCTATTTTTGACAACAGATATTTTGCCGGACACCGTCTTGATATAAGACTACACAAAAAACTCAATGTCGGTCTGTTTGAGTCGATTATCTTTGGCGGAATAGGACGGACTGTTGAAATGAACTATCTAAATCCTTTGTTGTCATACCATGTCGAACAACTAAACAACAATATCAACGACAACAGTTTTCTTGGAATAGATTTTAGATATTACCCTATAAAAAACTTTAAGCTATACGGTCAATTATTAATAGATGATTATCAAATTGAAAAAAACACCCAAGGTGACCAAGAGCCAAACCAATATGGAGCAATAATTGGCGGATATATTTCAGATATTGTACAATCGTATGACCTCAGAATGGAATATATCAAAATAACCAACCGAACATATAACCAAGCGTATGAACGAAATAAATATACTTTTGAAAACAGGTCTCTCGGATATTTTGATACTAATGATTATGACAAACTAAATCTCACTCTGTCAAAATGGATTACTCCCTTACGTTCAGTTTCTCTTCACTTTACCTCTCAGCGAAAAGGTGAGGGAAATATCACAGATGAGTGGAGCGAACCATGGCTTGAGCAAAATAATGACTATTCTGAACCTTTCCCATTTGGGGTTGTAGAGAAAACAAACAGAATCAGCGGACAATTTAAAGGATTTTTACTTAAAAACTTTTATCTTGATGCAGAAGCCGGATTTGAAAATATTACAAATAGAAATAATAGAGAACAAAACTCTCTTCAAAACAAGTTTATATCAATTTCTCTTATTACATTTTTCTCAAAAAGAATGTAATAAAATTAAGGAGCTTCAAATGAAAAAAATAATCTTATTGATTATCTGTTTTATTGTATTGGTAATAAGTAGTGCTTATGCTAAAGACGAAAATGTCTATTCAGGAAAAGTTCATAACCAAAAAACGACCGGGGTTGAAAGAACATTTAATGGAGAACTTGTCTGTTTAGGATGCGATCTCAAAGAAAATGGTGCCCGCTCAGAATGTAAAATACGCGGTCATAATATAAGACTAAAAACTCAAAATGGCACCTATCTCACTATTCTGCCAAATAAATATTCAGAAAAATTACTTTCAGATACAAGTATGATGCATCAACCAATTACTGTCAAGGGATTCCATTTTGCCAAAGCTAATATGATTGATCTAACTTCGTATGCAATTGGAGATAAGATTATCAGTTGGTGTACAGTCCATCAAACAATGGATACCTGCTCACAAAAACAATAATACAAAACAGCACAGCATGTAGCTTCTGTATATAATAATCTTTGTTTCTACGATTATGGAACTTTTATATATTAAATCCTGTTTTATATATCATGTATGTAAATACTATGGATGTTCAATCTATTACTGCTGATGGTAAAAAAGTAAGTTGGTGTGACAAATGTAAATCAATGGATGGTTGTGCTGTCAATAAATAAGAAAATATAGTTATAAAAAAACCGGTTCATATTTGAACCGGTTTTTTTATGTGTATTCAAACATCAATTTGATTCCGCTTTATCCATCTCTTCTTCAAATTTCGCTACTACATTATCAAGTTCTTTAACAATGTTTTCAGGGTTAACTGTCTCATCGTCAACAGAAATAGCATTATGCTCGCAAGATTCTTCCTGAGCATCAGGGGCTAAGTTTACTTTTCCGGTATCAGCTTCAGATTCATCAGTTTCCTCTACTGCGTTTCCGGCTATAAACCCTTCGGGAATATCTTCGGCACGCTTGGTAGTTTCAACAACCTCTCCCTGTTTTGGAATTATACCGGAGCCAATCATCGTTTCAGGAGAAACTTTTTCAGAAGTTTTTTTGGGTTGTTCATAGCCTGCTAAGGCATCTGCCAGTTCCGGATCAACAGGAGTCTTTTCAGCAACTTCTATAATTTCTTCTGCGGCATTCGCTTCTTCTGTTACCATAGGTTCACTGCTCGGCTCTGTGCCTACCGATGTCATTTCGTTTCGTTCTACTTCTGATGAATTGGTAACTTCAATTGAACCGCCGGCGTTTGGTGCATTACCGGATTCTGTTTCAGAATTATAGCTAAATTCTGATTCTGATATTTTTTCTATCATTCTGAGATGTATATGAATCATCTCTTTTATTTCACTTGCAAATGACTGCTTGGTAGCTTCTAATCTATTCAGCTGTTTTTTATAGTCTGACAGCATTGCTTCTTTTGACGAAACCAATTCTTCTGCCTTGGTTTTAGCAGCAGACAATATTTTTTCAGCTTCTGTTTTGGCTGATGACATTGTAGAGTCAGCGTTTTTACGGGCATCAATTGCTGCCCCTTTGATAGAATCTTCAAACTGTTTTAAATTATCAAGCTGACTTTTTATTGAATCGTTCTCCATTGACAATCTAAGAGATTCTTGTTTTAAATTTTCTAACTCATTAGCCATTTGGTCTAAAAATGAATCGACTTCTTCTTTGTCATACCCACGCATCTGATTAGGAAATTCATAATTACGAATATCATTCGGGGATAAACTCATAACAAACCTTACTTTCTTTATGTGTTGTTCTTTTTTTTTTTAATGATACGGCGACCACCGAGATCTACACTCTTTCCCTACACGACGCTCTTCCGATCTAAGGACATTTGCACTTCTTCTTCAACAATCGGTTTCAATTCTCCCCACATCTCCATGAATACTCTTTTCCGCCTTTCTAACTCATCTGCTGTAAATGAATGTAGAATCATTATATCTTTTATCCGATCTTGAAAATTGTGAGGTAATCGTTCAAGTTTCTCTACGCAGTAATATCGCCATTTCATGTCAGCTACTAACTCATTATTAAGACCAAATAGCATATCGAAGAAATAATTAATTCCTTGGTCGAACATATGATGTGCGCTGATGATATTGCCTCGCTCAATCCATAATTGGGTCAAACGATTAACATACCACTCCGAAAGGGTAAACCCTGACATTATCAACCATCTCTTTTCCTCCGAACTCAGTGGAACCTTTTCTTCGAGTAATTGGAATATCATTTCCTGTGGATCAAAATAGATCTGTCCCTGTGAATATGTCCACCTTCTAGCCATATCCCATGAATTCGTGATTTCGAATTCATAGTCAGATAGCCAAAGATGGATTTCAATGCCATCAATCTTAAAAAACTTGTTTTCCAGATGAATATCTGATGCCTGTTTTTTGAATATTGATATATCAATGTCTGCCGAATGATCAAAATAACCGCGGGCTATCGCTCCCAAAAAGACAATCCCAACGATATCGTCGCTAATATATTTTTGCACGACCTCTTTGGCAATATTGGTGGCTTTCTCCAAAAGTGTGGGGCTTGAGGATTGGATGGAAAATTTTATACTCATATGCCTATGTATGCCCTTCAATAAAGTTTTGAATGCGCCTAACGGCCTCGAGCTCAGCCGCCCGACATATGATTCATCATTGACCTCGCCCCCTCCCTATCTCATATCCAATCATCATCCGGCCCGCCGCCCGCGGGTCGGCTGCAGCGAGGGGTTAGGCGCATTTCGAGAGGAGCTGGGTGTTAATCTTCTACCTCATCCTCTTTCGACTCAAGAGCAGTTCGGGAGTAGACGTTGACGAAGGATTCGCACGCATTGCGAAGATTCAGAAGCAAGCCTTCGCCAAGAGATGGCGAATTGCCCCTGGTCAGGAACTGCACCGAATCAAAATGCTTTTCCGCAAGGTATCTTATGGCGCGGACCAAGTCGTATGCAGATGAAAGCTCGTCGAGGATGGAAATGTCCTTGATCCACTGAAGCTCTCCACCATCCGAAAATGCCCTCCACAGCTCATCCTTGAGAAGCCCCGCAAGGATCCCGGTCTGCGCCCTTGGAGACTGGGCTGTCAGCCAGTCTGAAACGTGTCCCTGATCGTACTCAAGCTCGGTCTTAAGCAGCGAGAGTATCTTCTTCCGCTTTTCCTTCTCTGTTCGGCGGTTCTGATAGCCTGATAGCCATAGCGCGATTGGCACGCCAACAATAGCGCCAAGAAAGGTTGCAAGGGCGTTCGAGAGGAACGACTCCCAGAATGGTGCCACTCTCTTTATGCCTTCCTCTCACCTGTATTTATCTGACTTTTGGCGGTTGACCTTCCGATGAAGGGCTTGGATGTTGCGCGCACTGTCGGATCCGCCTTTTGCCTTAGGCTTCTTGTGATCAATCTCCCAGCCATATTGACCTTGCGTCCCATATGAGCCGCGCCTGATAATGTTGCCCTTGGCATCCCTTCTCCAGTTATCAGGATTCTTGCCGCGTATAGGCTTTGCCTTCTCCCACGCTTTTTCGATATCAGATTTGCTAGGCATCTTTGTCCTCCTCTGCAAGATCGAAATGCGCCTAACGGATGAGCT
>CAJVYT010000006.1 GCA_913009765.1 uncultured candidate division Zixibacteria bacterium | reverse complement strand
GATTGAAAAAGACAAAGTAAAACAATTCAAACAACAGATAAACCAATAAAGGGCGTGTGGTCTAGCTCGGTCATGACGTCGCCTTCACACGGCGAAGATCCCCAGTTCAAATCTGGGCACGCCCATCACACTTAAGCTTTTCGCCCTCCACTATCCGGTTTTGTTTCTTTGAATAACCACGCTGATATGGGATTTATTCGTGATTAATAGGGGTTTATAATCTTCTACTGGTGATTTGGGGACATATCGTGTCCCCTGTTTGGAGACATGGCTGGAGACACGTTTTCCAAAAACAGATTTTTAATAATGAACGAGTGGATTGTTCGAAAGATTTGAACTATGGAACTTTGGCTCCGGAAGAATCAGTAAATCCTCTTTCCAAACCGATCTTTGATGAATTTATCAATTGATTCCAGAGCTTTTGCCTGTTTCTCGAATTCTTTGAGTGATGTCTTAATCTCTTCTATGTTTCTTCTTATCATGTGAAGCTCGCCTTTTGCCTCGCTCCAGTCATCGATCAGGCTTTTTGAGATCGCTTTTTCATTGTTCGTCTCTTCTTTGGAGTGTTTGATGATTTGGTAAGTCAGGTAGTAACCCTCCCGTTCTCCGTCGCTCCAGTAGCCCACGATGTCTATGTGTTCGAGGAAGCTCAATAGGCGGCCAACGGTTTGGTTCATGCTGTTTTTCTTTAACTCGAAGACTTCCTTCCACCTAGCTTCGTTCACGATCTCAGAGAATTTCATTGGCCGGTCTTTCTCGTCCAGTATGTTCGTGAGTGTGTCGCATCGTGGGTGACTGACCCTAAGGCCTATGTGAAACTTTTTGCCGTACTCCAATATCCCTTCCTTGATAATATGGCTTAATTTTGTGCGGGATATTTTTGGACGGGTTTTTTTATAATCGTCCCAGGAAGCTGGGTTGTTATTCTTCAAAATAACCCTCCCCAATACTCGTGTGTGCGCATCCAAAGCCGCAGTAATCCCTACAAGCATACCAGGGTGCCTCCGGGTATGAACATATCGTTAGTTCTAGATTTGGTATGCTGTTTTCACTTTCTATGAACTTTTTAAGTCGATTTCTACCTAAAGTCAAACATTCAAGCATTTTGCAACCATTATAGCTTTGAAAATTGACGATTTCAAAGTCCTTTCCAAAAACAAGTAGATAATAGACCGTTAACGCAAATTTCACATAGAATAACTCCTCTTATAGAAATTTAGTTTTATATAACAGAGATTTAGCTCATCTGAATATTAATAAGAGATGGACTTTTTCCCAGAATTTTTTTCTCATAGAACGGGAATAAAAGAAGGAATTTTCTCTGAGAATTAGGGGTTTTTAGCTCGTGAAACTTGTTTTAATATTGTAGGTGATAGCAATGGACGTAAAAATCAGAGAACAAACATGCTATTTTAAGCCGTTAGAGGGGGTGAATAGCGATGGAATTAAATGGAAAATGCCGAACATGTGCGACGGAGTCTGCCAAACCTGCTGCAATGTCCTCTGCTGAGGAAGAAGTTGAGCTTGACGCTCTATTATATTGGTATCTCGGCATAATTTAGCAATGCCACGCTAGGGGCTGTTGGAAATATATTTAACCGCCCAAATACAGTCACAGTCCGAATAAGTAAAAGGGTAAAGGTTTGTAAAATGTCCAAGGATGATGAGACCGTTATTGAAAAGACCATAAGCTGTAATAAAAAAAGTGGATTTTCCATTAATATCCCAAAGACCTGGCTCTCTGAGTACTTCGGCCTAACAGATGTCACAAGGGGATGTAGTGATGAAAAGAATTGCGCCGATTGCAAGTACCGGAGCAAGAAATCTGGAGGTGAAGGAATAGGTTTATTCTTGAAGCCAACTAGAGACCAGATACTGATAACCCACAGGAAGCCCCTTAATGTCGAACGTAAGCGGGATAGGGTGATACGTTATTCAAATCTCAACGAGATCAACGCAAGAATCGTTCTCAATGATTTTAAGTGTTCTTATTTGGCCGGGTTTGAAGAAATTAGCTTTATTTTCAAAATTAGAGACACCCGGGATGTGTCTAGATGTAAAGAATTGATTGATGAAATTAGGGATACATACTTACAATTCTTTAAGGAACCGCGATCTTCTAATTCATTCGAAAAAAATCCAGTTCTAAGCAACTTGTATGAGGTTGAGGAATTTCCATCAGCGAAAGAAGTAATCTTGGGGGACGGAACTATTAGGTGGGGTGTCAGAATATTGCCCAGAGAGGATGAAGAAGAGCTACCTATGGAAACGACATTGGAAAGTATATTCAATACAACAGAATGTATGTTGTTTGCCTTGAGAGATATGTTTTCGGGTGAAGATGAATTTACTCCTGAGTCTTTTGATGTCGTTGATAATCATGTAGACATTTTGTGGACCACCATCACTAGGATATTAATCAAGAAGATTTACTCCATGAAGTTTGCTGTTTTCATGGATGAAAATGTTTTTGATTCTCCTGTAGGGCTCTTTTATTCGGAAGCCGAGGCTAAAACTCTTGAAAGGTTGTCTGACAAGTGCATTCCGATTTCAGAGGCATACAACAGGATGAAAAGCGATAAAATTCTTAAAGAGTTAATTGATGGGCACAAGAAAAAATTTATTGATATTGTTAACAGCCTAATAAATTATCTCAAACTAGTGAGGCGATACGTATTCGATCTAAAGAATGGTATAACGTATGAACAGCTTGCGGAAACCCATCTAATGTGTAAGCAAATTATGGCAGAAATATCAGAAGTAGAAAAGATCATTCTTGATGACCTGAAGAAAATAGATGATAAAGACAAACTGACAGAGGGTGTTAAGTCCGTTATCCTCCTCGGTCAGTTGTTAAACGAAATCGCACGCAACATAAACAGCCTGTTTGCTTGGAGATTTACGGTACGAATAGAGGAAATTCACGGATAGACCCTTCTTTTATCTCTCCAATGTAATAGTATGTCGTGGTAAGGGGCAGCCCAAATTCGTCGGCTATGGCCTTTGCGCTGTAGCGCCCTTCTATGTTCATGCGTATTTTTTCTGTTATGGGTTGTGAGTTTGGCTTGACTTCTATACCTCTCTCTGTCTCTTCAGCTTCAAGCCCGAAAGTCAGGGGGATTTCCTTGTGGTCTAAAAACACCTGAAATAATTCTTCCACTCTATTCAAATCCGCGCACGGGGGTGATATGGCGCAGGTCTTACGGCCGAAAACGTCAATAACATACTCATTTCCCTCTATTACAAGCGGGATACCCGTGTTTGGCCTGCCACATTCCAAGCACTGTACTCTGTAGCCATCCTTATGGCTAAAATGATGGTCTGGGTTTACATTCGACTTCCCCTCGGCATGTCTTATGAACTCGCTAATCTCTCCTTCATGGAAAGAGAGCTTCTGTTGTAACTCTTTTAGAAACTCCCTGTAGCTTCGTGAAGCTCTGATATGCTATCCCCTCCCTTGAAATCTTCGCTTGATAATATAAAAGCAAAACTTTAAAGGTTTAATTTCCCTTGTTCTCTGTTTTCTTGGCGCTATTTTTCGTATATTGTCCATGCTTTGCGCCATATTCTTGCGACTGATTCAACGGCGTCGTGGAAGATGTGGTTGGTGGCTTTTTGGAACTGGTCTTTGCCGTCTGCTTGGATGAGTGCTTGGGCGTCTTTGTGTGGTGTTTTTATCCATTCTTTGGAGAAGGCATGGGATGTTCTGCATGTGTTGACCATTTCTTGCCACTCGTTCTTTTTGGGCTTGGTGATCCGGTTGTTGAGTCTGTATTCTTGTTTGGTGTCGATTTCTATGAGGGTGCCTGTTGGTAGTTTGGTTACGATGTCGTTGAGTGTGTCTGTGGTGTAGTCGTGGATGGCTAGGGTTTTTTTGTCTGGGAAGGAGTCTTCCCATTTTTCTTCGATGCTTGGGTGTAGTGTTTTGGGTATTGTTCTTTTTATTTTTTGTTTTTTGCTGCCGTAGTCTCTGAGGTCGCAGTGTAGTGGCATGTGTGCGTCTGCTATGTAGTGGCTGGCCATGAAGTAGGTGATTGCTATTTGTCGGGCGGAGAAGTTGGGGGATAGCGAGAGGTCTTTTATTTTTTTGCTGGCGAGGTCTTTTGTGAGGTATGCTTTGGGCGTCGTTTTTTTGGCGTAGAATGCGAGTGGGTAGTCGCCCATTTTGAGCATGTCAATTATGGCGTGGTTGAGGGCTATGACCCTGTCGGGGAGGTGGCCGCTGACTTTCTCGTGTACCCAGACGGGCTTCTTGAGTTCTTCTGATTTTTTGGCGTATTCGAGGCATAGGCGCTTGCCTGTCATGCTGCTTTTTAGCTGGCTGTAGGTGACCTTGCGCCTTTCTTCTATGCTACCGCCGAGTTGTTGTGGGTCGCTGGTCATTTTGAATATGTGGCCGTAGCTCATGTCTCTTATGAGGGTGTCGGGTAGCCATGCGCCGTTCCATGCGTCGGATAGGTAGTATGATAGTAGTTCGACGAGCTTGGGCGCTCTGCCGCTGTCGTTTACGAGCTTGAGGGCTCTGAGGGCGACCCATGCGTGTGCTCGCTGCTTCATCTTTTTTTTCCTCCCGCTCTTTTTTTTGTGTTTTTTCGTATTTATAGTCTTTCGATGCATGTCATCAGCTCAAGCAGCTTCTTTCCTTTCGTGCTGAGTGAGTAGATTTTGACTGCTTTTCCTGCTTTCATTTCTGCCTTTGATGATACGAATCCTGAGGTTTCGAGCTGTTTCAGCCTCGTGTTGAAAACCCTGTGCGAGATGCCTGCGCATTGTTTCTGGATTTCGGACCAGGCGCCCTGTTTTTTGGACAGGGTTTCAAGAATCTGTTTGGTTCCCTTCAGCCCGGAGAGCTTGAGTTTGTCCATCCACTTTTATAGCCCTGCCGAGCAAATATTACCTTTTTCTAACCAATAGTATCGTTGAGGATACTTTTTTATACTTGGCTATCACTATTCTATCTCTTGATGGAGGCGTGAAATCGGTGCAGGGAAAGCGAATACTCGACCACATAAATGCTTATAAAGATTTGTCACTAACTAGGAGTAGTAAACACCCTGTTTTTCAGGAGCCAAGACAAGAAGGGAGAGGGAGACAATGAGACACGACGACATGAGCGCAAAACAGGCGCTCAAACAGGCCAAAGAAGCCCAAAAATACCAGAACTTCTACGCATTCCTAGGCGAAACAAGAGGACAAGGAAACACCAAGAAAACCGCAGCCATAGGCGCAGCCCTCTTGTTAGCGGCAGGCGCATACTACCTCTACACACATAGACACGACAGCACTACTGGAGACTCCCTGCCCGGCCAGAACGGACCCTCCGTCACACTAACGCCCACGGCCAGCCCATCACCCATCACCACACAAGAGCCCATACACACAGAGAAGCCCGTGGAAACGCCCACTCAAGACCACACGGAGCCTCTCCTGCTCACCGACCCCACAACAGGCAGGACCGAACCTTACGACCCACGCCTTGACAGGAACGGAGACAAAATCCAGGACGCATGGATTGGCACTGACGGCGAGCCTTTCGCCCTTGACAAAAACTTCGACGGGAAGCTGGACTACGTTCGCAGTTCTGGAGGAGGCTCAAGGAGCGGGGGCACGACATTTACCAAGGCCTACCTTGAAGGAACCGGTCTTGAAGGTCTGGACGACATCTACCCTGGCATATATAACGTCGATATGGAGCGCTTCGACGACGACCTAGACGGCACGTTCGACAGGGTCGTGATGACCTACCGGTACTCTGGCGGAGAAGATAGGTGGGAGACTGGTTTCAGTGATGACGCTACAGGTTGGGCCAGTTATGTTAATTTCATGCTCAAGGGTTTGCATGTAGGTAAAGATGGGAAGTTATATGACAAAGAGAATAATCCCGTTTCCTTTACATCCAATTAACAAAAAGGAGAGCAATCACAATCTTCAGTAGCAGGGTCATATACGGTACCGCAAGCATCCGGATTTTTTCGATTGCAGCAGTCAAAGCATTTGATGTCGCAGGTCGTGGTTTCCAAAAGAGGCGTTACATCCCCTGCGGTCCTGCTGACGACCGTGACAGGCTTCTGTAGCATGGCCACGAGAAACGCTCCCGTGACCATAAGCACTACGGCCGCCATCACGAGCATGATCGGCGTGCTCATTGCCTTCCCTCTAGCCCTCCTCATGCTTTGTTATTGGGGCGTTGGGGGTTTATATGTCTTTAAAAAGCCTCTGTTTGAGTATAGAAATGTTTATGTCGTTGTCTAGAGTCTCGATGGTCTGTCGATTATTGACGATGGGTGGGAGACCTATAAACGCTAGGAAGGAACCATTACTATTAATAAAAATTTCGCTTAGTCATCGTCCAAGGTATAAGCATGTATAATTAATTGTTTGAGAGGTGACAGAAGAGCGTTGTAAAAAGCGACTGTTTGCATGTCCTCCTTATAATATGGGAAGTAGTTCAATACATTGGTATCAAGAGTTACGACACCTAACGGTCTGCGAGAGGGTGCTCCTTTATCTCCGCTAAAAACAGGAAAACACATTATTGACTTGTAAATTTCTAATTGTCCTGGGTACATCGGAATAAAATCTCTACCATGTTTATCGTATCTTTTTTTAACATCGTCGAAGGAATAAAACTCATCTCTTAAAATAGCATTAATTGCTGTGGAATCTTTATGTTCTTGTGAATCAAATTCTTCAACTTTAGGGCTCATCGTAGCGGGATAAGCATATGCTTCTCGTTTTAATACAAAGTTGTTTCCCTTTTTGGGTATATAAACAAAAAATGTGGCTTTTACCCACGCAGTTGGCAAATACTTATCTTTATGTTTTGCATCGTCCTTAAAGATGAAACACATTGATTCTATGATTTCTTGGACAAATTCTTGACGTTCAACCTCAGTAAGAGGACCTTTCTTTAAAATTGGGCCAATTTTCTCTCTCATAAAGTCTGATATACGTTCTAGGGCTGTATCTCCTAGAACTTTCAATTCTGTGTTCACATCAGGTAGGGCTTTTATTTTCCCAATCTGCTCCTCATACTCTTTGAGAGAAGATTCCGCTTGCTTGAGCTTAACTCTAGCTCCAAATTTGTGGTTCCATACGAAATATTTTATAAATATAGCTGGGAGGAGCCAGAGAGCAGCTAAACCTGCAGTCTTTACTTTATCAGTAGGATCTCCAAGAACAGTGAAAACGAATGCTGCACCTCCAACTATCCACGCAAGCTCAGCCAATTCAGTTATAAATTCCTTAACTGAATTTCCATTTTCAACATGGTTATTATCGTCCATTCCCGTTCTCCAAGATCGAAGATCGTTCTTTAACAAATGTAGATTCCAACTTGGAAGCAAGTCCGTTCCCGTTCTCCAAGACCGAAGACCATTCTTTAACAAATGTAGATTCCAACTTGGAAGCAAGTTCATTCCCTATGAACGCCTCTTTAATCGAATTGCGGTTAAACATGAGGAGATCTTCGAAGGAAAAACCGAGTTCTTTTATGGCTATCGTATATTCTTTATTTAGGTTTGTTTTAAAAATTGTCGGATCGTCCGTGTTTAGAGTTATTGGTATGCCACAATCGTAGAATTCTCGAATCGGATGCCTCCTTATTTGGTTTATACCGCCTACCAAGCGATTGGCCGTTAGACAAACTTCTATTCCTATCTTCTTTTTTCTTAACTTATCTAGAACATTTGGATCCTCTACAGTGCGTAAAGCATGACCAAGACGTTTTGCAGAAAGATTATCAATGGCTTCTATTGCATGTTGAGGTTTACCAACTTCGGAAGCATGGATCGTTGTATTGAATCCCTCTTTAGAGGAGCGTTTGAAGAAATCCGAAAAAAAGGAAGGTGTATATATATCTTCCCTACCTGAAAGATCAAACCCAACGATTGGACTATTTAAATAGTTAATTGATTCTTCAATAAGAATATCATAATATCTTTTCCTAAAACTTGGGTCAAGCCTTCCAAGATAATGTCTAGATAAGCTTAATACCACGTTGATTTTTATAGGAAATTTTGATTCAATTTGTTGAATTTGTTTACTGATAATGGACATTATCTCTTCAAAGAGCGAACGATTGAGCTGATTATCTATAGTTAATCCAAAGGGGGGTAATCGAAGCTCTAAATAACGGATATTCTCAATCCTATAGGCATCCTCGCATATTTCAAAAAGTAAACGTCCGATTTGGTCTCTGTCATATTTGCATATATAGGAAGTTAACTTATTTATGTATCTCCACAGATACATAAACTTGGTAAATTGAGTTGGTGAGTCGATTGTTAATCGTTTACCCATTATATGAGGGTCAGTAAGGTTATCTTCGAAACCATATTCTTCGGCCAATTCACAGAATGTTCCAATACGTATGCTTCCAGAAAAATGCCTATGTAAATCGACTTTTGGGAGCGGAGTTATTTGTCGATAATATCCATTTTCCTTTTCACCATACCAGTGTAGTGAACTTTGCAACATAGTGATCCAAATCGCCTAACTTTACTTACAGTTAATACGTTAACTTATTTAAAAGATTTTGCTTTACCAATACATCCCTTCTCAGCAATCGCAGTCGCAGGGCTCTGGAATGCCTTTGTATTCATAGGAGACATAACTCGGGCTTGTCTCTGCATTGCACTCTGCTTCAGTATTGCTGATGCAGCACGCCGAGCATTTGATGAGGCAGACGGTCCTGAAGCCTGCTTCATCTGTACTCTCACTCGTCCCCTCGTTGAACTTTATGGCAGACCCGCCGAAGATCGCCACGAGCACAGATAGCACTATGAGACCGAGAACGGCCGCCCAAACGATATTCAGGCTCTCGCTGAAACCTTTCATCCCCACTCATGCCACCCCTAAAGCCTTTATCCGAACTCTATCCTCCTCTTCTCGAACTCCCTTCCATAATGCCAGGAGATGTATCCCATCAGCATGAACAATGCCATCGATATCCAGAACATGGTGTCAACCGCCCACGCATCGGCCTGGCTGTGAGGAGCCCCGCTTAGGATCTGGGCGGCGGAGCTTATCCCGGAGAGCGCGAATAGTCCGGCGCCAGTCATCTTCAAAGCCCTGGAATCGCTAAATAACCACCGCTTCCTGGGAACAATCCCTCCCTTGGCCATAGAACTTTTTTAGGTCGAGACAGTTTATAAGCTTTAAAAAAATCTACTGGCACGCCGATATTCTAAGATATATAAGCTTTCAAACCCATAAATAAAACAGGCTCAGAAAGCACCGTTTTTGTATATACTTTGTATATGCAGGGCGAAATATAACTTTAAAAATCAATCGCTGTGTATATACTTTGCATATACGTGTCTAACGTGTGTGATGCATCTCTTTTTATCCAGCCTGTGCCTAAAAAATTTAGGAGGGTGATTGATTTATGGAAAATAATGGATGCACGTCAGACATGTATCCAATCAGGGAGTGCAGGAAGAACATTGAGCTGTGGAAGGCTCATGCCCGCCAGAAGCACAACATGACTTTGGCTGGCTTGATAAGGTGGCTTATTAATCTCGACATAAGCGATGCGCTGCAAAATATTAATGGCGCTGAGGACACGGTTCAAAGCGAGGAGCTTGTCCTATTTAAGGAACGTGTGACGGAGCTTGAAAGGGAGATTGAGCTCAGGGACAACGAGATAAACAGCATGCACATGAGCGGGAATGTGAGGGCTATTATTGCTCTCGCCCTGAACATGGAAAAGGAAGTGAGGAGGCTGTTTTTAGACCAGCCGCTTCTGCGGGCGGATATTGACATGATATCCAGGGCCCTGTCCATCCCGGAATCTTCAGATACGGAAATGCGTGCTCTGGAGTTTGTTCTGCACCATCTTCTCGGTGTTGAATTCCTCGGATTCAAGGGAGGAAAATACTCTGTCAATCGGTGATCTTTATTCTGGAGAAAAACCGAACGCTGTTGGAAAGATACCTGCGGGAGAGGAGGAACCGGGGGTATTCGGAAAAAACCATAGGGGGCTATGGGAAGAAGGTATGCAGATTCCTCAAGTTCCTTGGAGACAAAGACGTAACAGGAGTAAAAAGGGAGGATTTAGAGGGGTTTCTTAACAGCCTGAGGAATGGCTCCTCGCCAAAGGCAATCAAGCTTTCCAGCGTCAAGGATTACCTCAAGGTTGTCTCCGTTTTCCTTTCGTGGCTTGAGGACAACGAGCTTCTGCCGAAAAACCCTGCACGAAAAATAGTCAAGGAAATCAGGGTAGAGAAAACAAAGCGGAGGGCCTTGACTCTCAAGGAGGTTCGAAAGCTTGTCAAGGCTGCCAGAAATCCCCGTGACAGGGCGATAATTCTCACGATGGCGATTGCAGGCCTTCGCCTGAGCGAGGTTTCAAATCTCAAGCATGACGATGTAAATCTGGAAACTCTTGAGATATTCGTCAGGCAGGGAAAGGGCCGAAAGGACAGGATTGCCATTATGGATGGAGAGCTGGCAGAGGCTTTCAAGGTATGGCTCATGTATCGGAAGAGCATGAAACCCAAAACCGACTCCCTTTTCACAAACCTCTATGGGAAGAAGCCGCTTAGCCCAGTGAGAATATACTTTGTTGTCAAGGAGACGGCAGAAAAGGCGGGCATAAAAAACGTGTTCCCCCACAGGCTCCGACATTCAGCAGCCACGTTCATGCATGACACTGGGATGGACATCCTGGAAATCAAGGAGCAGTTAGGGCACACGGACATAAAGACCACTGAGGGCTACATCGACATCAATGAGACGAAGAGAAAACAGGGTATGAACAGGATGCCGAGCTTGAATGTATTAAGATGAATTTATTGACTTTAGCTGTTGACTTTAATAACACGCTTTAAGATGAGTTTTCAGATTGCATGTAGTCATCATCCTTGTTTGAATAGGAAATTATTTACTGGAAGATATTGCTCTAGTTATTCGATGAAGGAAACGAGAAATGAGAGTTCATCTGAAAAACTAAGTTTTCTACAAAAAATTAGGTTTAGAATTATGTTTTATAGATATGGTAGTCTGGTTTTTGTCATGATGGGATGGTTATTATTAATATTTTTAACACCAATATTGAATCCTCGATTTAGTGATTTTCCATTTGAATCATACTCCGTGATGACGCTCTATTATTTAGGTAGCCTAATCTTTTTTGATAGTTTATTAGAAATAAAATCTAATGACACTCTTAATAATACACAATCGAATTGGTTACATAATCATTATGGCATTATCCTGTCTATTCCGGTTACCCTCCCCATACTGTCTAATTTCTTAGAAAGGAGCCTCATTAACGAGTGGTATGTACTTTTTTCTTCTTTCATAGTTTTTACACTATTTGGGGTACTTTTCAAATCGGTAAGATATTCTTTTCTTTCGAATTATATATTTATTTTAGTCGCTGCTGTCAGCCTCAAATTGGATGTCCTGTTTTTTCCATTTCTACTTATAGTGTCTTCAATGTTATTGATGTTCGGTCTGAGATATGCTGAAAATAAACCCAGCTTGAAATTTATGAATGACGATTTAGATGAATTCAAAGGGAAATACAGAAAATTTTTACAGGATAAAAAGGAGTCATTTTCAAGATCCGTTGAAGATTATGAGGATATAATAGCGTATAATCGCCAATTTTATTTCGTAAAAAATGACACAGTAAAAAAGGAAACTGGAGAAAAGTGTATTGACGCAACATCTAAAGAGATTCTGAGAATAAAAACAGCGACTGATGAACTAAGGGATGTCTTTTCTAAATATCTAGAGACATCACACCCGAAAAAGAATTTTAAATTGAAATTTGTGAAATTTTTACCAGAGAAAATAAGAAATGATCCGGAATTTATTAATAAGTTTGAGGAACTAACAACCAAAGTATCTAAGTTAAAGGAAAAATCAATAATAAGAAATAAAGGTGATTCTCTTGCTTTGATATTTATTATGGTCTCATTAGATTTGATAAGAAATCAAAAACAAACCAGAAAAACAACTAATTTAGTTTTCACGTATTATGATCAATTACCCAACAAATATAAAAAAAGAAATGACAGACCTCTATGGAAATCCGATTTAGACCTAGATTTAGTCACTAAAGGGCAGGACAATAGATGGGTGGTACTGTTTGTTTTAAAGTTTTTATTTGAGCTACCCTCAGATTTTGGTATTTCTTATCTTAAAAAACAGACAGAGTTGTACTTAGAAAACGCACATACACTTGGCTATATGGATATTGCTCAAAAGAGACTAGAATTAGCAAAAAAAAGGCATGGCGATTCCGAAAAAGGTTGGAACTCAATAATGACATGGAATTACAAAAAAACTTTTGACAATATTAAAAATGAGATTGAATTTATCACTGAGCTTGACTCAGTATTAGATAAATATAGTGTATAATTAACGACGATGAAGTTACATAAAAAGAGTATTACGAAGTACTATAATCTAATCATCAGTACCGTCAGATTCTTGAGATTCATCAAAGTATCCAACAAGATCTATTCCTTCTTCGAGATTAATGTTAAAATCGCTACCCTCATTAGTCTTAAAGGTCAATCCCATACTAGGAATAATAATCCCACTACTCTGAAGATAATCTATCCATACTTTGTCATAACCATTAATAACTCTACAGACTTCTTGAATAAAGAAAGATAACCATTGTCGCATTACAACAAAATCGTCATGTGTAACTCTTATCAACTTCCCAATAACATCTGGATTAATATCTCGGCTATATCTTCTTAATAATTTTTCATTTACAATGCCTCCAGTGTGTACATATAAATTCCTAAGCATAAACAGATAATCAATATTATATTCAGCTCTCTTGCAGATTTCATCGTCTTTAAGCCCTTCCAACTCTTCCACCTCTATTCCGCATGATCTTAATACCTTTTTCACAGCTTTAAAATTGTGATAAATCCTGCCCCTCTTTTTGCTATCTTTAAGGATGTTTGTAAGGAATGTTTCCAGTACTGAAACGAGGCTAATTATTGATTGTTGTTCAAGTAAAAGTTGGATTCTATATTGTGAGATAGCTTTAAAATCATGTTTCTTATCATTTGCTATAACCTCGCTATATATAAAAGAGGAGTTTCCTGTAAATATAATATCGTTTTTTCCGGAGTGATTTTTTGAAATTGTTAACGTAGTCTCTTTATCCTTTTGAATACCTTTCTCATAGAATTGTTCCGGGAACTTAAAACCTTTCGGGAACTTGATTTTATAGTTCAACAACCTGGGTTTTTCAAATTTTGCACTCTGAATTGTTCCGCCCTTCATTTGCAAATTCTTAGGGAGGTAATAATGCCATAACTTGGTCAATGGAAAGGGTCTTTTCTTTATCATAGAACATCTTAACCTCTATTTTCAATATTTAAGGACATATCTATTGACGTTTTTTTACATTATTATTATAAACCCTAACTTCTTTATGCAAGATAATAAATAATGTTATGCCGAAACGGCGGAACGGGAAGCCAATGAGTACCGATGACATCCTCAAGTGGATCTCCGAGAACAAGCAGTGGGTCTTCTCGGGAGTGGGCTTCTTCATCATTGCAACGGTCGCTTCAATGGTCCGCTGGATACTGTCTGGCCGCGGGCATCGCCTTTCTTGGGCAACATCAACATCAGAGGCGACGAGAGGGCGATCGGCTGCCGACCATAGCGAGAGTGAGCTAACCGACGTGATACCTCTCACGACCCAGACGCTCAATCTTTCCTTCGACGATCTCGGAGGTACCCACGCGCTGACGATGAGCGACGGCAATAGGGTACGCGCAGAAATCCATCTCGCGTGGCGCGTTATCAACCCGCGTCTGTTCTGCTTTTCCTCCAAGGGTCACCCGTTTGACGTCTTAGTGCCACTTATGCTGTCGCGATTGCGGGGATTCATGGAAGGCTTAACCTTAGACGATGCTCGCGCCCTCAGACGCGAAGCAGAGCATCGCGTCACACAGGAACTCAGCATAGAGTTCGAGAAGCGAGGAATCAAACTTGAGTCAATCACGATCGGCGCGATTGAGAAGGTCAACAGAGCCTAGCCAGACAGAGGTGAGAGAGATGTGGCCTAACAATCGGCTCAACTCGACCGTCAAAAGCGCGGCGGGTTAACCGGAACGTTATTTGCTTTGCCATGCCAGTGTTCTGTTTGACTCAGGAAAAGTAAAACGTAATGCTATGTAGTTGAATGATGTTGGGGATGAACAGGATGCCGAGCTTGAATGTGTTAGGGTAGTTACACTTCAAATAGTCGGCCTTTGATGTATCATGGAATTTAGCATCACTCCATGACAAGATTTCTCTAAAAGTGTCAGAGTCTATACTTTCAATTCCTTCTCTAGCAGCTATTATTTTTGCCAACGCCGAAACCGTTTCTATAGGGGAAATTATCCTGTCTAAATAATCCCAGAGGGGAAAGTTATTGAAATGAATTTTAGGAAATAAATCAGCAAAAGGTTTTCTGGCTAGCAACAATTCTGCATAGGCTAAAAAATGTTTATATGACTTTGAACTCATTTCAATATGCTCAGGCAACTTGCTTAAACGGACTACTGATACTTCATCGTTAATTATATCTGTAAATTTCAATTTATTACCCTTTATCTTATAGGTTATTATTGAAGGGTTCTCATTTTCCTTTGTAATTGGTTTATTATATGTCCCTCTTCCTTCCGCTTTCATCATTAATAGAGCTATTTGTGTGGGTTTTAACATCTTCATTTTTCTAGCAACATCAATAAACTCTTCTTTTGCATCTTCGCCTTTGAAATTCTCTGTAGGTTCAACTCCACATTGGGAAAATGCTTCAACATAACAGGTTCTCATCCAGCTTTCTGGCGCATTCAAAAGTTCATCAGGCGCTGCATGAATAACTGAGTTTTGAACAATTCTTAGCACATCTTCAAAAGGTATTTGAGAAATAAGAACCTCATTATTAAGGTTAAATTTGTTACTGAAAGCATTAACCAGTTGCTGGTGTAACATACGACTATACTCGAAATCTTTCTTTATAATCTGGCAAGCAGCCCCGTCATTTTGAAGGAAATTGATTACTGGACCTATTCCAGTGTAATTTGAAGAATTAGAGACGCAAGGGCAATTGAGGTCTGGAGAAAAAATTACTTCTTCACCCCCATATATAATCATGAAAGGATAAATTCTACATTCAGAGGGACGATTTTCATAATGTCGACACTCTTTGAGTTCAAGATCAAAAGCTCTGCATCTATTAATTCCTTTGAAAGGTAGGGTCCCTATTTGCCTCGCTATATTTTGTCCTGCTTCGGTAATGCAACATAAGCCACATACTCCCGTTGCACATTGAAACCCTTTTGCGAAGGGAGCCGTAACAAACTTAACAGAAATATCTATGCCATCGAAATCAAAATTTGATTCTTCAGTTATGACACTCATTAATCTCTTTCTCACTTTATTAGCGTTTTAAATAGTTATGTTTTTTTGATTAATTAACGTGCCGGTAAAATTACATAGAATGAACTTCATTCTTCTTCAACACAAAAGCCTTCTTCTTATAATCATAAATAGGTATGCGGTCCGGGAACTTTTCCAGAAGCTCTCCTATTTTGGCTATGGTGAGTTCTGCTGGTATTTCTATTTCTTCTTCCATTGAGTGGTCACCTGAAGAATGGGTTTTCTTTGGTTGTTTTGTCTTGTTTTTTCTAGTTCTGTTTTGATTTCTTCTAGGGTTCTGAGTATTTTTATTATGAGGGAGGTCGTGTCATCCATTTTATCCACTGTTGGTTTTGGGTATTTGGCCTGTTTTTATCCATAGCAGGATTTTCTGGACTATTATCATGAAGAAGGATAATAGGAGTGCTAGTAGTATTAGGATGCTGTCCGCTAGCGAGTTGTTTTCTATGAAGACGAGGTGCCACATGAGGAAAGATAGGAGCAGGAAGGATGATACTTTGGTGAGGGTGCTTTTGGTCTTGATTATTTTCACGAAGTATTCTGTCATGAGTCCTGAGAGGATGAGTATTGCCAGGGTGTAAACGATAACGGTCTCAAATGGGCTGAATTCAATCATTTTGTTCCCTAGGTCCCATGTCAATATTTGCTCAATCATTTTTTACATCCTCGTTCATTTCTTGGAGTCCCTTTGCTGCTAATACCTCTACTTTGCTGACAAGTTCAGTCGTGGCGGTTCTGACGAGGTCTGACCTGTTCTTAAATACGCCTTGGGCTATCAAAGAGTCGATTTTTGAAATGTAATACTTTGAGAACCGCACTGCTATGGTGTCTTTCAGTCGGTTATCTGTGGGACCCACATGGTTCACCTTCTAAACAAAACGGAGTTATGTTTAAACAAAACAGCATCCCGTAGTGCCTTTCGGCTTAACTTTAGTTTCAGGCCGGATTTATATCTATGTGACACACTGGTTAAACAAGGGTGTGGCAAAAACGGTATCGGGAGCCACATTATTAAACTAGAGTTCACAAAGATTTTCATGCAGTTTTTGAGGAACTGGTGGTGGGGGGTAAGAAAAATAAGCAAAGGAACCGCCCGGTCCGTCAACTCCCCAAAGTGTAAAGGCATACTTCTTGAGGCCATGCCCTCAAGGGACGTGCCAGACTTCAAGGCCATTCCGCTGATGCTGGACGCCTGCCACCATCCGAGGAAGAAGCGGCTGTTGGAAAGGGTGATGCCCTGGCGAGTCAGGACGTCCCACACTTTCGAGATATGGTCCTGGAACCACAATGTCCGGTTCCTAACGTGGTCCCGGAACATTGAGACGATGCGCCGCTTCATTAACGGCATCAACGTGCTATATCCGCAGTCCCACATCACGAGGGCGTCAGGGAATCCCTTCAGGGTCAGCCCTGGGGAATTCGTGTGCTCTGGCACGGTAAAGGCATCCTTGTTGAACAGCGTGCATTCTATCAGGAGGTTCCATTCCGATCCCATGAATTACGTTCTCGAAACGATGTCGAGGCTTGACTCCAAGTCCATCCTGCAGGTATTCTTCAAGCCAATGGAGCCCACGAAGCGCATTCATGAGGAGCTTAAAAATCCCCCCTCCTGCCCGCTTTTCGAGGCTTATCTGAGGTATTCATGCATCGCAAAGAGCCCCGGGCAGGCGTATTACTCTGCCAAGATACTGGGCGACGCCCTGAAGGTTTTTGAAAACGTGCAGTTCAAGCGGCGCCTCTTCAAGAAGACCATACCGTTTTTCCGGGACTCTGCACGGGCGCTCCGGCAGGCATGCTCAAGAAAGTATCCGAGGCTGTGGGGTGACAAGTTTCTTCTGGCGTCCCAGGAGCTTGCAACTCTCGTCCATCTTCCCGTGGACTACATGGGGAGGGGCCTGATGAAGGCTGAAGAGTCCCTGCCGCCTCCGCCCCTTGAGGAGCTCAGGAGGAGGAATGACATCCGTATCGGCGACATATTTTTCAGGGGTAGGAAGCTTGAGAGCGTCAGCCTTTCCCTTGAGGAGCTTATGAGGGGGCAGTACATCGTTGGCGGGAGCGGGACCGGAAAGACCGTGCTCATGATAAACGAGATATTGCAGGCATGGAGGAAAGGGCTGTGCGTCCACGTCCTTGATCCTCATGGGGACATGAGCTATGACATCCTGAAAAGGATTGATCCTAAAGAGGCTGAAAGGGTTTTCCTCTTAGACCCTCTGTCGGTTGGCTATTCCCTTAACCCCTTTGAAATCCCTGATGGAGAGAAAAAGTTTGGAGCGGAGCGGGACATTGTCGTGGAAAGGCTGGTCGGCGAAATTACAGAGATGATGAAGCGGCTCTTCGGAAGGCAGTACTGGGGGCCTTCACTGAACAGGACCTTCCAGAATGCTGCAAGGATGCTTTACAGGGAGGGAGACAACCCAACGTTTGTAGAAATATATCAGATGCTCAGGGGGCATGGTGAGATAGCCCAGAAGGAGCATGTAAAGCCCTTTGTGAGGGAGATAAGAGCCCTTCCAATAGAGCGGCTGGATGCAGTTCTCAATAAGTTAGACCCATTCGTCAAAAACAAACTTCTGAGGTCCATATTCTGCAACAAGGTGTCAACCGTTGACTTCTCAAAGCTGGTCAGGCCGGGCCAGCTTGTGATATGGAGGCTTCCGAAGGGAGAGCTGTCTGAAACGAACATGAGCCTGATAGGGTCAACCTTGGTCACAAAGCTGTGGTATCACGTTGTCTCAAAGGGAATTGAGGAAAGGGTGCCCATGCTTGCGGCAATAGATGAATTCCAGAATTTTGCCGCCCTGGAAACTCTTGAGAGCGTCCTGACCGAGGGCAGGAAGTTCGGGATGGGGCTTATGCTTGCGCATCAGAGCGTGAAGCAGATACCGATGGACGTTTTCAGGATAGCGCTGGGCAATACGTCAGTTAAGACTGTCTTCAGGGTGTCTGGGGAGGATGGGATGGTGCTTGCGAGGACCCTGAACCCTGAGCAGGCGCAGCTCATAAGGAATATAGTTACGAGCCTTCCGGACGGCTCTGCTGTGGTCAAGCTCAAGTCGGGTTTTGGCGAGCGGCCATTGCGTGCTTTCCAGATGACGACCAGACCACTGCAAGAGGAGACGTTCCATGACGTCGATTCCATAGTCCGGAGGATGAGAGAGGAGTTCAAGGCCCCTGTCCTCGGAGAGCCGCAGGTCAAGGAGGAAACCGCCATATCCCCTGAGGTCTATGACTTGCTGAGGATTGTTAACTGGATGCACGACACGGGGGGAGAGCCCAACATAGGCAATACATTGAAGGAACTCAGGAAGCTCTATTCAGGCATGAGGGGCTCCAGGCTCTCCCAGGTAATAGACATAGCCCAGTCATACGGACTCGTCACGAGGAATGTGGTCAAGCAGAAGAGGGGTAGGCCCAAGATAATCCTCAAGCTCACCGAGAAGGGGATGAAGGAGGGCCTGGCGATGGGGACGGGCTCCGGCTCTTCGACCAAGGGAGGCGGCGAGCTTCACAGGGCAATGGTGCAGAGGATGGCCGACTTTTTGCGCGGTAAAGGCTGCCTTGTGGTGCCAGAGGAGCAGGGCGGAAAGGCGGAGCAGCCCGACCTGACAGCATGGATAAGGTCCAGCGATGGCGGGAAGTGGGAGCGGGAGCTTGCATTTGAGTTTGAGACCACTGCAAAGCACCCTGAGCAGGTCTGGAAGAACTTCGAGAAGAACGTGAAGAAAGGACGGGAGGTCATCTTCATCGTGCCGGACAGAAAAATCAAGGAAAAAGTTGAAGGGATTCTCGGCGATTACCGGAAGAATGCCAGAATCGAGGTTATGGAGGAGTTCAGGCTCAAATAGGAAAGGGAGGGGGCTCTATAGGAGCCCCTTTTCCTTGAAGCTCACCCAGCTTTCGCTGCCTATCACTAGGAAGTCAAGGACCTCTATCCCGACTATCTCCCCTGCCTCCTTGATTCTCTCTGAAAGCTCCCTGTCCTGGCGGCTTGGGGTGGGGTCTCCGCTTGGGTGGTTGTGCACCAGCACGACGGAGCGGGCCGCTGCTTTTATTGCTGGCCTGAATACTTCCCTTGGGTGCACCATGCAGGCGTTAAGGGTGCCTATGCCTATGACCTCATCCCCTATTACATCGTTTCTTGTTGAAAGCATGACCGAGCCGAAGCACTCCCTCTTTTCTGCTTTGTATTCCTCCCTCAAGGCCTTTACAATGTCTTCAGGGCTCTTTATCTTGGCCCCTTCCTTCATGAGGGGTATTTTATAGCCCTCCTGCTTCTTCTTGGCCCTGCCTCTTGGCAAAACCTTTTTTAACTTCTTTCCCCCAGCTTTGGCTGAGGCCGATAGTTTCTTATCCATTGCTACCATCTCCTTCCAGGGTTTTGGCTTGTGGTGGGTTGGAAACCGGCAATCTCACTTTATGGCTTTTTTAAGCTCTGTGAGCGCCCTCTCTACTGCGTGGCTCCTGCTGGCAAAAAACTTTTTTCCTATTTCAGAGTCCATCCAGTCAACAAGGGCTTTGTCTACCGTTATCGAAATTTTTTCCTTCATATTATCCTACCCAGTAGTATAATATACTACCTCTTGGTATATAACTCTTTCCATTCGAGCCTGATTTAAGCTTTATTTAAACAATTTGTTTGACAATGCCTTATTGTTTCAGTTTTCCCAATTTGAAACAAGGTTTATTAAAAATACAAGCTTAATTTGATGTTCTTTTGTTGGCTGCGGAAGTTTTTTTGAGCCAGCGAGGAATTCAATGAAGCCAGAGGTTTTTGAGCACGGATAATTTTTTGTAACTGGAGCGGAGGATAAATACTTATTTTTAGATGATAAAAGAGATAATTTGTCCTTTTTAGAGTGAATAAGGATTTTTGCAGTTTTATGGGTTTTTGCCCCCTTTATGTATATATATGGGAAATGGCGGGTGGATTTCAGGTTTTTCGCTTGGCTGATGAGGTGGGGTGGAAAATCGGGCCGCCCAGATTTTTGACTGGTTATGTGTCAGAGCGGGGGGATTTGATGCCTACAGGCAGGGTTTAGAGTGAAAATCGGCAGTGATTTGAGGCGGGATGTGTAGGTTTATCGGCTAGAAGTAGGTTTTTGCCCCGCCCCCTAGACAGGTTTCTTGAGGAGATTATAAATCAATTAGAAAGATATAAATTCTTCCTACTAAAACTAAATTTGTTGCTTGAACAACTGATAGAGGAAGGTTATGTATAGCGCTATCATAATAGTATGAAAAGCACTCCAAAGAAGAAGGATGAGAAAATGACAGTTTTGGGACATATAAAGATTAAGGAGTTCCTTGAAAGGACCAACGGAGTGGTACGTGGCAAAATCATTACGGATGCCAAGGATAGGGCGTACTTCCAGGATTATAAGTGGCGATTATCTCCGGATGGGTACCTGTTGGTTTCTCGCAAAAATGGCAGTGGCGATGAAGTTAAAATTAAACCAATAATTGAAATTGATGAAAGTTTGTTGGCTTTTTTCGGGCTGTATAGTGGAGATGGAGCAAAGGGAAGCGAGAGCCCTAAAAATCCTGGTGTTATCAAGCCAGTAATCTCTTTTTCTCAGCGGGAGCCCAACCTAGTTCGATTCGCACTTGAACAATTTCGAAGGCTTTTTCCAGGGTCGATACATTTTGTATTCTCATTAGGGGAGGATAGTGCATTTTTTATGGATGGCATAGGCTTGAGAATGCTCCGGGATCATTATGGTAAGTCTGTTCCTGCAACACCCAATCTCTCAGAAGTACATTCACCTTTAAACGCTGCTGATGAAAAATATCTGGCAGAAAGAAGATCCGTTCAAGGGACGAATGAAGAACACCTGGCATTTTATTATTTCCATAAAGGTACCATGCAGGAAATTCTTACTGCGGTTAAGGAGAACCATCTGAAAAATAGCGGAGTAGATTTGAAGAAGGCGGATAGAGTGACTGCCTCCTTGCGAAGGCCGTTTAAGAAGGGTGCTAGAGAACCCGGCGGATCAAGCCGTTCTGATGAAATGCATGTTGGAGGTCTTAATGGTTTTGGAGAACTATTTCTCAAGATGCTTCATGAGATAGAGGAATCCATTTTCAACGACGAACCTGTATCGACTCAAGGCTTAATACATTGGAGTGGAAAGCCCTCAGGAGTGGGAGAACAAATAGACATAAAACAATTTTTTAGCGCTCACAACTACGGAGAGTTGGCCGGTGAAAGACCTGAGTTTTCTGAAGAGGCCACTTTTCTAATAGGGAAATGGCCACGTTCTAAAGAGGTTCGGCTTAATCGTACAGTCAGGATTGACCCATTGATGTGTTATGTTTCTGGTTTGTATCTTGCTGAAGGGTCTACTCCAAAATCTTCTATGTTTGCCATGTTCAATAAAACTGTGGGAGGCTTAAGTCTTGGCTTTACCACTTCAGAGAATATTAGCTTGGACCTCATGTTTCGATCTTTACAAAAGATATTTCAGAAAAAGGATTGCGTCAACACATGGAAAATTAAGGTTGGGTCCCAATACTTTCCCGAGTTAGTCGTCATTGGTCTTAAGAACGGCGTCCCCATGTTAAGAGGAGGAGCAAGCGGAGATGGAAAGCTTAGGACGATGGAAATTTCGCTTTCTCTGAAACCCTGGGCACTTGAGGTAGCGCCGTCCCTAGGTCCCTATCAAGAAAAATATTCTCACGTAGAGCCGACCGGGGCAGGCTTGGCAAGAATTGACTTTTCGGCGTCGTCATCTCTTTGTAAGTGGTATTTTCCACTGCTAATTTACTCTGCCTTTGGAAATTTAATAAAGAATCCAAAAGAGGGGTTTGTCGATGATTAACCATATCTTACTTCCGGGAATAGACTTTTCAGAATTGCAGCTCATACCACCCCATAAAGAATGGCTAACTGAATGGTTACAGGATAATGAATCTGATGTAGAAAACGGGAGGGTCTCATCGTCGTTGTGTCTTCAAAGTGTTCTTTCTGAGATACTTCTTTATGGGAAGTGTAAGACGGACTGGCAAGGAATAATTCAAGCCTATTTGAAAACTAACTCCGGAAAACCTTTGGCTTATTCAAATGAGTTTGGAAAAAGGCTACATAAATTCAATCAGTGGGAACAGTCGCCAGTCCATGCAATCCATTCCCATTGGTGGATTGAAAAATTCAACGGAGCGAAGCAAAAGGATTTGAAAGCCTATGGCGACATGATACAAGAACTGATTCAGCCTAGCGGTTGGATTTACAACCCCAAAGTTAGTCCCACAAACACAAGAACACGCATGAGATCCGAATTGATGATGTCAATTGCCATGGGGCTTGAAATCTTAAGTTTTGCTGGCTCACTTTCAGACAGAAGAAAAATATTCGAATCGGTTTTAAGCTCAATGCCAATGACGGGTTATTTGAGTGCTGAATATTTTCGCCTGAGATCCTTGAAGTTCCTAGATTCGATTAAATTAGCCCCACATTCACTCGCTGATGTCATGACAACGTGTGAAGCCGGTGAGGGCTATTGTGACTTTTCAGTCGAGTCTAAAGTAGATGATTATATGGGCACGGCTAAGAGAGTCACCCGGGATAAGGCAATACAATCCCCCATATCAAGTCTTCATGCCAATTACGTTGCGGTATTTTGTGGAGAAAAAGTACAAAATTCAGTCCAGAGCAGATTACACAATTTCGGTCAACATCTCCTTTCCGAACCTTTCGATATTCCTGCCTTCAGGATGCGTGATATTGATGTGCCTTTTGGAACTGACCTTTCGCCATGCGAAATAATTGGAGCTTCACATATAGTATCAATCGGGAAAGATTAAAATGGAGTCATTACAACAAATCAACTATGGAGTAAATAATCCACAAAAGACAGAAAAAATAATGCTTAAATTGAAACCTTATATCCAGCCTTTCGAACGGTATTTGGCAAGAGCAGAACTTTATGGGTTGATGGGGGATGATTTTATCAAAAACCCATTGTCCCGCCCCGCTGATTCCCAAATTTCATTTTCAACGAGCCTACCAATTGAATACCTCCGTAACCGACTGACATATTGGGAACAGATAGATACAGGGGGAAAATTTATTCCTACATTGCAGGTTGTACTTGAATCTGAAGAGGGTGTGGCTGCATTAAATACCAGTAATTCGTTCCGTTATCATAGGTCTCGAAAGCTTCGATATGGGCCCCATGGGATTCACGAATACCGTGGTAAATTCTTCCCACAGTTGGTTAAGTCACTGATAAACTTCGCAGGATTATCTGCAGATAAAATTGTGCTCGATCCCATGTGTGGAAGCGGAACGGCAAATTGTGAAGCTCGCTCTATGAGTATGAAAACCTTGGGTGTGGACCTAAACCCATTGTCAGTTAAGATTTCAAACATTAAAACGTCGTTTTTTGACATTGATCGGCAGTTGCTTAAGGAACAAGTTGCGCATCTTTTAACTTCACTTACAACCATTGACTTTAACAATTCCGACGTAACCTATCCTTGGAATCAGCGAGATTTAGAGTACCTTAAAAGATGGTTTTCTCTTCAAGAATTAAATGAAGTGGCCATAATTTTGGAAATCATCGGGACTTGTTCTTACACTCCTGCTAAAGAATTCATGGAGATTTGCCTGAGTAATATTATTAGGACGGTTTCTTGGCAAAAAGAATCTGACCTTCGAGTCAGGAAAGAAATTAAAGCTCATTCTCCAGGAACAGCAGTAAGTTTGTTTTCTGAAGAACTCCAGAAAAATTTAGATAAAATTCTATCTTATCTATCTTGTTTTGATATGAGCCGTGAATTCCCTGAATTTGACATTACTGAAGACGATTCACGAAGTGTAGACAATGTACTAAATGGATGGAAAGGAAAATGTGACCTATTAATAACTTCTCCCCCCTATGCAATGGCTCTCCCATATATCGATACGGATCGTTTAAGCCTGTCAGTGTTAGGTATACTTCCTCGCTCAGAGCATAGGAGTAGAGAATCAGTGATGATTGGAAACCGGGAAGTGAGTGAAAAACAACGCCAAGAATTATGGGACCAGTATCTGGACCGGAGCAATGAACTTCCAGAAAGTGTCAGGAACATTATTGAGAAGATTGGTTCAGCAAATCATAATGGGGGAGTCGGTTTCCGTAAAAGGAACTTGCCAGCATTATTGGGGAAATATTTCCTTGACATGACTGACGCAATGCGTAGCGCTAAACAGATGATGAAGCCTGGTAGTTATGGTTTCTATGTGGTGGGGAACAATAGCACTATGATAAACAAAAAGCGTGTTGAAATACATACAGACCAATTTCTATGGGAAATTGGGAAAAACGTTGGATGGACGCAAAAAAAAGTCATTAACATGGAGCTTCTTCCATCAAGGGACATATTCCGATACCGAAGAGGGACTTCAGAATCAATACTTTGGTTCCAAGCATAAAAGGTGGGTAATGTGATAAATAGAAAGGCAATATACGGGACCAATGGTATTCCAGAAAAACACTTGAAGAATGGTGATTGGGATTTTCATGATGAAGACACACAACAGCATTTTCATGCTTTGCATCCATATCCTGCCCGATTTGTCCCTCAAATCCCTCGTAAAGCTATTTTAAAATGGTCTTCTCCAAATGATGTCGTTTTAGATCCGTTTTGTGGCTGCGGTACCACAATTTTGGAAAGCATCCTTTTAGGACGACCAGCAATTGGTATAGATAATAATGCCGTTGCCACTTTGGTGAGCCGTGCTAAAGTAGTAAACTATTCATCTGAAGATTTGAGCGTCTTAACTAAATTCGTAGAGAAATTAGACGATTCTATATCTAAAATAAAATCGGGAGTGCCGCTACCTGATTACAAAAATGTTAATTATTGGTTTGACGACAACGCACTAAACGAATTGGGACGGTTGAAATCTGTAATAAAACAGTTGCCGGAAAATCCTAGATTATTGGCTTTGGCTGTTTTTTCTTCTATTATCGTTCGAGTTTCTAATCAAGACAGCAATACGAGGTATACTAGAATTGAAAAAACATTCCAACCTAAATCAGCTATTAAATCATTTAAGAATCGGTTGACTAATGCGATAGGACGACTTCGAGAGATTATTGAATTGCCCAAGGCAGATGCAACCATATACTGTAAAGACGGCAGGGATTTAGATTTTATAGCCGATAAAAGTGTTACCCTTATAGTAACATCCCCCCCCTACATAAATGCTTATGATTATCACAAATATCATCGCCACAGAATCCATTGGATTGAGGGAGATGTTAGTCTTGCCAGAGATACTGAAATAGGCAAACATGATACATTTACACGGCCAAACGCTACACCAGATCGTTATTTTGAGGACATGGCGAAATGTTTTGAACAATGGACCCGGGTTCTCATTCCCGGAGGTCATGTCCTTATAGTTGTTGGTGATGGAATAGTGAGCGGAAAACCCGTAGCAGTAGGTGATAAATTTATTGAATTATGTGAAGAAGTGGGTTTAAAATATAAAAAGCGTTGGATAAGGAACCTTCAGAAAAATAAAAAATCCTTTAATCAGAACGCAAGGATAGACAAGGAGCATTTGCTCCTTTTCACTAAATCCTAAAATTACATTATCCTCTCAATTTTTCATGTTGGTTGAAAAAGTCCTCTTCAAAAGACTGCAGAGGAAATATGGCTATCCGCCCGATAAGCAAAAGAGAGCCACCGAGCTTGTGATGGAACAGGCAACTCTGGTCTCTATAAATTGGGTTGAGAGCTAAAGGACGTAGTCAGAGAATCCGGATACAACCGGAAATTACTTTTTTCCCGCTCATTCTAAACTTTTATAAATGTGCCCCACTAGTATTCAATTAGAGCCCTCCAGCAAAAGTAGGGAAAATATACTATAATCACAAACACTGACCCAGAATCATGGGGGTGAACATTTCAGTTGGCGTGATAGTGCCAGAAGACAGGATATTGCTGTAGGGGGAGATTGAAGTTGATAACAGAAGCTATTAAGGAAGTCGTTGAAAAACTGGATTCAGAAATTAGGGAGCACGATTTAGGTGACCCTTTTTTCAGTAGGAAAGAATATCAGACGTCCCCTTTGAATAAAGACAATTTTATTTCCATTAAAGAAGCAGACGATGAAATCAATATCTCCTATATCGATGGGGGAAACAAAGAAATTCTGGGGGCGCCCAATTTTTCTATACAGGTGAACCGAGTTTATTTCAATATATTCAAAGGACAAAAGAGGGTAAGGGCTAAGAAACTTCCGAGTAGGATTGAGTTCTTTTCAGCCACATTCTCCTCATTCAGAAAAGGGGAAATTTACTACGATACTTCCATATTCCCTGTGAGAAAAGAATTTGGGAAGTTCCTGCCAGACGGAGTTGACCTCTCGTTTAGTTCACTCGACAGAAACGTTGCGGTGGGTAATTTTATGGCAGACATCCAGAGGGTGTCCTCGATTGCTAGGAGATTTGCTGAATGGGAGTATGCCAAACATGTCGTTGCGTCCGAACTCAAAAAAGGGGATGTGATTGTTATTGATGGTACGTTGCAAACAGCCTTTACGAACGAGTCCAAGTATTCAGAGGGCGCTTACAAGGCCGCAAAGGATAATGGAGTAATATTTACGGGTTTGTCAAAGACAAGCCACCTTTTTACTGATACAGGATTATCGCTCATAGGGGCCATACACAAATTAGCGGTGGATTCAAAAATACCCCATAACAAATGGTGTTATCCTGTTGCTGAAATTGCGACACAAGACCATGAAGCTACAATATTCGTAGCAAAGCTGCATCCAAATGCTGAACGGATTTTCAGGTACGAAATTAACAAAGGGCAGTCAGATGAAATTGGTAAGGCGGGAATTAATAACATCATGTCTAACTTGGCAGTGAATTCTCGTGACATAAGTTTTCCGGGTTATCCATACGGCTTGATCGATGCGGACTTGCGGGCCAGGGTACGAGAAGATGAGGTTGAGGGATATCGAGTGAAAATTCTTTCGGAAATATCTAAGAAAAAAGGCAGATGGGTAAAGTTTGCCAGACACATGATGGCAACGGATGCCCATGATTTATTAAATATTATAGCGGGGTGAAAAATATGGATATTGTTGGACAAATTGTTGCAGGCAGAACGGCAAAAATACTCGTTAGAGAAAAAAGCGGGGAAAAAATCGAGCTCGGAGATTTGTTGATATCCGAGGAAGCTGAAGGCTATCTGATACTCCAGGTCAGTGACCTTTCATATGCGAGCCAGATTTCCCAGTCTTCAAGGGAACTACTGGCAGGCCTGAATCTGGAGGGATTCGGAGCAGAACTGGATTTTCTTGAACCTGAGTTGCGAAATTACATAATTGCAGAAAGCAAAGCTATAGCCTACATTTTGAAGAAAGAAAAAGGGAAATTTGAAGTCCGAATGCCCAAAACACTACCTAAGTTCTTCAACTCCCTAAGGCAGGTAAGAAAAGAAGATTTAGCTTTCCTCGAAAAGCCTGACAATCCTGTGTATCTTGGCGAGGTTAGGAGTGGTTCAAAAATATTGGATGTAGGCGTCTATCTAAATTGCGAGGATGTTTTTACACACCACATCCTGGTGCCAGCAACCACTGGGCGGGGGAAAAGCAATCTGGTAAAGGTGCTCCTCTGGAGCGTACTCGGGCAAGGACGCATTGGCACACTTGTTCTGGACCCGCATGATGAATATTACGGTAGGCATGATAAAGGCTTGAAAGATCATCCGAACGCTAAGGACAGCTTAAAATATTATTCACCCCTTGCGCCACCCGGAGCTAATACCCTTGTCATCAATCTGAGTTCGATACGGCCAGGGCATTTTTCTGGAATAGTAAGCTTTACATCTGCTCAGCGCGATGCCATTCAGCTTTACTATAACCAATTCCACGATGAGTGGATTTCCCAAATAGCAAGAGGAACAGCACTAGGCAATGTTATGGCTAGCACTTTGGGCGTGCTTCAGAGAAAGTTTGACAACATACTTGGCGTTTATGTCGATGAAGATAGAAACATACAGTGCAGGACCCGGGTGTTCAGCGATACGCAAGGCCAATCCAGTGTTGATGACATCACGCGGGCGCTTGAAGATTCTAAGACAGTGATTATTGATACTTCAAAGCTTCTGGGTGAGGCAGAACTATTAATAGGGAGCATCATAGCAGGCAGGATATTTAACAGATACCGAAATTATAAGTCTCAAGGCAATCTTAATGATAAACCCGTCATAAGCATAGTCATCGAAGAAGCCCCCAGAGTTCTAGGTAAAGAGGCTTTGGAGGGTGGAGGGAACATTTACGGTACTATCGCAAAAGAGGGCAGGAAGTTCAGGACGGGTTTACTGGCAATAACCCAATTGACAAGCCTTATCCCCAGAACTGTCCTTGCGAACATCAATACTAAGATAATACTTGGGAATGAAATGGCGCTGGAGAGGGCAGCCATCATAAGCAGCGCTTCACAGGACTTGTCCAGTGACGACAGGGCGATAGCCAGTCTGGATAAAGGGGAGGCTATTGTTACGACGAATTTCACAAAGTTCGCTGTGCCAATTCAAGTGCCGTTATTTGAGGATTACATCAAAAAGATTATCCCAAAGAAGGAGACTAAAAAAGAGAAGCCAGTTTTCGTAGGATGATAAAATGCATAAATTTGCCCACATAGCTGACTGCCACATAGGCCATCAGACGCATCCAACACTCCAAAAGCTGGAGCTCAGGGCGCTTAGGGTGGCTATGGAAAAGTGCGTAGAAGAAAAGGTAGACTTTGTTCTCGTTTCCGGCGATTTGTTTCATGTAAATATCCCTGATTTGTCCGCGGTTAACGAATCCGTCAAGATAATGAGAGATGTTAGAGACCACGGCATCCCAATCTATGTGATTTATGGAAGCCACGATTTCAGCCCGAATAATGCCTCCATAATTGAAGTGTTAGCTAGTACTGGACTCTTAACAAAAGTGGTCAAAGTGGCTGAAGATCCAGAAAAGCTGAAGCTTGAGTTTACAATCGACCCAAAAACTGGTGCCAAGATTGCCGGCATTTCAGGGAGAAAAAGGGGGATTGAGAAACACTATCTGGAATTTCTGGATCGGGAAAGCCTAGAAAGGGAGGAGGGTTTCAAGATATTTGCATTCCATAGCGGCATAGATGAACTAAAGCCGGATTTCTTGTCTGAGATGGAATCAATGCCTATCTCCCTGCTGCCAAAAGGATTTGATTATTATGCTGGCGGTCATGTCCATAAAAACATAATTGAGGATGTGGAGGGATATGGGAAGGTTGTCTATCCAGGCCCCTTATTTGCAGGACATCCGCAGGACATGGAGAGAACGGCTAAAAAAGGTGAGGAACGGGGCTTTTGCATTGTAGAATTTGATGACAAAGTAAGGAGTGTAAAATTCGAGAAGCTTCATTTGTGTGAATTTGTTTATTTTCCATTCGATGCATCTAATAAAAACGCCACGCAAGTTCAAGAAGACCTTGCTGGAAAATTGAACGATTTGGATGTAGAAGGAAAAGTAGTTATCATGAAAATAAAGGGGGAGCTTTCAGCGGGGAAAACTTCGGACATCAATTTCACTCAGCTTAGAAAGATCCTTGGGGATAATGGAGCCGTTTTCGTAGGTTTAAACCGCTACAGCCTGAAATCTAAGGAGTTCGCTTCGATGAATGTGGCTGGTGAGAACATCCAGGAGATAGAAGAAAAACTTCTCCAGGAAAATATAGGCAACGTAAAGCTTTCCTCAAAAGAACTCATGGGAGAGCGGGGATACAAACTGGCCAAAGAGCTTTTAGAGGAGCTGAAGGATGATCAAAAATTCGGAGAATCGAAGGGCGATTATCAAGCCAGAATTTTGCAACGAGCGATTGAAATCATGAACTTGGGGGAGTAATATAATGATATTGAAATCTTTGACGTTGCATAACATAAAAAGTTATAGGGATGAGAGTATTCAGTTTCACGGAGGTACGACCCTGTTTGAAGGAGATATGGGTTCAGGGAAATCCTCCATACTTATGGCAATTGAGTTTGCGTTGTTTGGGCTTGGCGACCAAAAAGGAGCCTCGCTTTTAAGAAGAACAACGGACGAGGGATATGCCACGCTGGAGTTTGAAGTAGATGGCGAAAATTATGAAGTTTATAGGTCTCTTAAAAGAAAAAGGACGAATGTCGGTCAGGGAACTGATGGGTATCTAAAAGACAAAAATGGAAAATACCTTCTTTCTCCAACAGAGCTGAAGGGAAAAATACTGGATATTTTGCATTTTGAGGAACTGGAAAATCCTAGGGCGCAGAGCGTAATTTACAGGTATGCCGTTTATACCCCTCAGGAAGAAATGAAAGCGATATTGTTTAGGAGCGTTGACAAAAGACTGGAAACTCTGAGGAAAGCTTTCGGGATCGAGGATTACAAAATAGCTACAAGCAATGCGAGCATATTCGCTGGCGAAATAAAGGGGAAGATGAACGTACTCGAAGGTCAGATTAAAGATCTTGAAGAGAAAAAAGCAGAGCTTAAAAAGAATGAAACTCTGATAGATGAAAACAAAACAGCTTTGGAGAAACTAGGAAAAGAAAAAGAAAAAATAGAAAACGAAAAGGCAGGTAAGAACGCTAAACTCAAAGAGTTGAAAGATAAAGAAAAAAAACTGGGGGAGGTTAAGGGCGAAATACCCCATATCCAAACGCGGATTGAGGACAAAGTAAAAGCGATACCCAAACTTGAAAAAGAATGCGAGAAGCTGTCCGATGAAATCGATTCAACAGTTCTTAAGATAAATGAATTCAAGAAAACCAAAAAGCCCACATCGAGAAACAAAGATGAGATAAAGAAGCAGATTCATGAAATAAGGGGAATAGAGGAGAAAAGGAAGACCCTTGCTGGAAACATCCCCCTTCTCAAAGAAGATATGGGGAGGCTTGAGGGCAATGTAGGGGATTATAAAAATAAGGATATTAGCGAAGTGAAAAAGGAGTTCTCTAGGCTTAAAGAAGAAACCACTCGCGTCGGAAAAGAGATTGATTCTAAAAAAGAAGAGAGGGATAAACTAAAGGGAAGGATAACAGTGATTGGGGCGTCTATAAAAGATCTTGATAAGAAACTGAAGAATATAGGGGGTCTGGGTGAAAAATGCCCAATATGTGAAAAGGAACTTACTGAAGAACATAAAAAGAACCTTGAAAAGGAAAGGCAGGAAAAGATAGACAAACTAGAGAAGGAAAAATCAGCAGCACAGGAGGAGGAAGGCAAACTAAGTGGGCCCCTGAGAAAACTTGAACAACAGAAAGAAGAGAAGAATCGGACACTAATCGATATAGAAAAAACTATTATCCCAAATATGGACGAACTGGCTAAAAAAAGAGGCCTATTCCAACAAAATCTTGAGGATACTAAAAAATTAAAGGCAACGTTGGTTATCAAAGAAGAGAAGAATTTTCCTAGGTTAAATGAATTTGAATCGCCTTCTCTATATCTTGATGCCCTTTTGGATGAACTTATAAAATACAACAGCTCACAGGAAAAAATCTCCACTCTGAGGGAAAAATTGGAAGGGAACCGGCAAAAAATTTCTGAAAACAAGAGAGAAATTGAAACATCCAAAGAAACAATGAAGGGTTTGAAGGGGAAACTAGAAGAAGCGCTAAAGAAGCTGGAGAGGCTCACGAAAGTAGAAGAAGAAATCAAGAAATTGGAAGGTAAAATTGACGGACTTGGAAATAACCTCAAAGAAGTTAGTGAAAAGATTGCATCGATTAAGGCTGATAACAGTAGGATTGAGAAATACGCAAAAGGCTTCAGGGAGGAGATAAAGAAAAAGGAGGAACAAAAAAAACTCAGAGCAAAACTCAGCGAGTACAAAAACTGGCTGGAGGACTATTTCATAAAGACACTCGAAAACATAGAAAAGCACGTGATGTACACTTTAAACCAGGACTTCAATCAGCAGTTCCAGAAATGGTTTATCCTCCTAATTGACGACCCTAGTAAGGATGCCAGAGTGGATGAATACTTCAGCCCAATAATCGAGCAGGACGGGTATGAACAAGAGGTTGACTTTTTAAGCGGCGGAGAAAAGACCAGCATAGCATTGGGATACAGACTAGCGTTAAATAGCGTAGTCCATAAAGTATCTACCGGAATGAAATCCAACTTGCTTATATTGGACGAGCCCACAGATGGATTTAGCAAGGAACAGCTCTTCAAAGTTAGGGAAATTCTGAATGAATTGAAGTGCCCACAGGTGATTGTCGTTTCTCATGAGAATGAACTCGAAAGCTTTGCCGACCAGATATTTAGAGTGGAGAAACACCACGGAGTTTCCAAAGTAGTGAACTCTGGAGGTTGAATGGTTGTGGATAGGGTATTAAAAGTGGAATAAAAATGAAAATTCAAAAAATTGAAATTAGAAACTATCGCTCTTTACGTGATGTAACAATATATCCAAAAGATATTCTAGCATTGGTCGGTAGAAACAACAGTGGCAAGTCAAATGTTATTAGAGCGCTTGAGCTATTTTTTGAAGGCTCAATACGGCTTATTAATGATGAATGTTTCTATAACCATACCAAAGAGCCTATTGAAATATTCGTTACCTTCAAGGAACTAAGTGGTTGGGAGAAAGAAAAATTTGGGCCCTGGATGGATGACGATCAATTGGTTGTAGGCAGAAAAGTTGTTTGCACTGACACTGAGCCACCATATGTCATTAAAAATCTGGCTATAAAAAAAGTTCCAGAACCCGAATGGCTTCAAGATGATGTGATAAGTGGTGAAAAAATAACAGAATGGTGGTCTAAGAAAAATGAGCTTAAAATAAACGGGTTAGATTTTGTAGCAGAACTTGGCACTTCAAAGCCTAAAGTGGGGGAGTGGAAAGAAGCGGTCAAGAAGTTCTTAGACGAAAAACATGATGAAATACCGTGGATAGAAAAAAACCTAGAGAATCCTACAGGCTACTCTAATGTTTTAAAGGGGACCCTGCCAGAATTCATACATATTCTAGCTGTTAGAGACATTTCTGAAGAGGCAAAAGTTGGAAAGAAAAATCCGTTCGGACAACTTATCCACTCTGTACTTGAAAAAATATCTGACGAACAACTACAAGCTATTTCGAAACAATTGCGAGGGATCGAAAAGCAACTGAACCGGAGTGAAGAGGGAGGACGCATTTCTGAGATTCAAACTATAGAAACACGATTAAAAGAGTTGATGTCAGAACTTATGGATTGTGATATTGAACTTGAAATGTCAATGCCTCAATTGAGAGAAGTGTTTGGTGGAGTCAAAATTTATGCAGATGACGGCATACGGACTACTATTGAAACAAAAGGCCATGGTCTGCAACGTTCAATGATTTTCACAATATTGAGGGCATACGCAGAATTAACACATATCAAAAAGGCAGGAGAAAAAGCCGAAGAGAGAACCACAATTTTTGCGATAGAGGAACCTGAGCTTTATTTACATCCACACTCCCAACGAACATTAATGTCCGTCTTTCAAGAGATAGCCCGGGGGATGGACCAGGTAATTTACTGCACGCATTCTAGCTTATTTGTCGATATTAGTTATTTTGACCAGATTTGCATTATGCGACAGGAGAAGGGAGATGAAAATTATGAAAGTTATCCTACTCAACTACCAATGTCAGCTATGATTGAAGATCTAAAAACAAGAGAAGGCATTGAAGCTACTGAAGAAGGGATGCGAGAGCAGTATTCCAACGCCTTCAATCCAATGATAAATGAAGGTTTCTTCGCTGACAAAGTGGTATTAGTAGAAGGACCTTCAGAGCAGTATGCGCTTCCCATTTACGCAGATGCTTTTGGATACAATTTAGATCGGAATAACATTTCTGTTGTCCATTCAGGTGGAAAAGGACCAATGGATCGTCTGCTACGAATTTTTAATGGCTTTAGGATTCCTACATACCTGTGGTTTGACGGGGATAAAAACCATAAAAACAAGAATACTAAAAAGAAAACAGTAGAACTTCTGGAAATACTTGGTAATCCTGTTGAGAAAATTGAAGATATAAAAACTGAAGTATCGGACAACTATACTATTTTGGAGGATGATTTGGAGAAAACCTTAAAAGAGGAAATAGAGGAATATGAGGCTCTTCTGCAAGAGGCAGGAACCATTCTCGGTCCTACCGGTAAGCCATTAAAACATAGATTTATCGCTAATCGCCTTAAGAAAAGAATTGATGAGGGGGAGTCGCCTGATGATGTGTTGCCAGAAACGATTATTGAAATTATTAAAAAGGTAAAAAAGCTATCTTATTCTGGCAGCATCCTCCAGAAGCCGGAAGAATAGAATAAACAATTTTCAGTGTCATAGACAAAAAATGAATATAGTTCAGAGCTTGTCAGAAAATAGAGTATTTATAACCTTTCTCTCTTACAATCTTTACCTCGATGTTGTGTCTTTGGGCCAATCATATATCCATCAAATCTCTTTTCAATATCCTTCCATTCATTTAATCCAGTGATAATGCTGTCCCGCATGCCCAATCCCGATAAGGAAGTGCCTGTAGAGATTCCTTTTTTTTCGGATATCAGGAATCTATCATGAAATGGAGCAGTTTTGCCGCATTTAATTGAAACAACTTCAATATTCCTTCCAGCCTTCCGAAGTAGTGCCAGATTCTTCTCGAATTTTTCCTTCGCTTCCATGTTGTTGAACGGCCCCAAAAGCAACTGGCATTTTATGTTAGTTGTAGCGTCTTCAAGTGTTTCAAGAATCTCATGTGTAGGGTACGGCTCTTGAATTTTCACGTAAGCTTTTGCCTTTCCTAAAAACTCCTTTAGCACTCTTCGCCCCTTCAGAGGCTCGCCAGTTTTGATTAGCAATGTCTCTTTTTGCGGTGATTTTTCAAGATAATTTAAAGCCTGATTGAGAGCAACAATCCCTCCTCTCAATCGTGTCTCCAGCTTCACTTTTTGCTTTGAATCAGTGAATTTTTTCAGGCAATAAAAGCATTTACTTAATTTTATCGCTTGGACAGCCTCAGAAGACCAATTATTATATCTTTGTTCAGACTCACGATAATGGATGTCAAATTGCTGATATAACTGCCGTATTTCATTGTCCCTTTGCATTATAGTCTGATTTCTTAAGGCTTTAGATGCCATGGACTTTCCCACTCTCGTTCTAGTTCCAAAAAGAGAGGAGACTAATTCACCAGCACCCTGGCTTAAAATCTCTCTGCCAAAAGAATCTGCTGGCTCATTTAATCGATATCTGTCTCGTATGTTCATCTCCCTGGATTTATAGTCTGATTTTTTAGGTATACTATGGATTAGGTTCTCTCCTTGAACTATAAGTTGTTGGATTTGATTTTTTAGGTCTGTCATAGGCATCTCATCACTGAATACATCTATTTGAAAAAATTGTTTTTAGCTTATCTTTCACAACCATGATTTTATTAGAATTATTAGAATTTATGTAACTGCTCACCTTTCTTAAGTCAGGGTGTTTAACAGGTATTCTTTGCCAGCTTCAAAGTAGTCCTTTTCTTGTAGGTGCATGGTTCCCATAACGCTCATGATGATGTCCCTGTTCTCAGCACCCT
>CAJVYT010000005.1 GCA_913009765.1 uncultured candidate division Zixibacteria bacterium | reverse complement strand
TGTCAGCTGATTGTTATAGTCCTTCTTTACATGGTAGTTTACTGTGTATTCATTTTTTTGTTTTTTTTTTTTTTATTATACGGCGACCACCGAGATAGACACTCTTTCCCTACACGACGCTCTTCCGATCTAGTATTTTCTATATCTTTATATCCAAATTATCCTTACGAAAAAGTTCGTTAGGACAGAAAAAATTGAAATAAAAAATTTGGCGGAAACAAATGGGTACCGGTCCATTTTTAGAATTTGAAAAACCAATAGTTGAGCTTGAGAAAAAGATTTCTGATATGAAAGATTTTTCTGTTGGAGGTGATGTTGAGTTAAGTACTGAAATTGCTTCAATGCAAAAAAAACTTGATAAACTGCGAACTGAAATTTACGATAATCTAACACGTTGGCAAAAAGTCCAGCTTTCCAGACATCCCAAAAGACCATATACCCTTGACTATATAAATGCAATGTCTACAGAATTTATTGAACTGCACGGTGATAGATATTTTGGTGATGATAATGCCATGATCGGCGGTTTTGGAATGATTGATGATCAAAAGGTTATGTTCATCGGTCAACAAAAAGGACGTGATACAAAAGAAAAATTATTTCGTAATTTTGGTATGGCTCATCCCGAAGGATATAGAAAAGCACTCAGACTTTTTTATTTGGCGGAAAAATTTAATGTGCCGATTGTCGTTCTCATTGATACTCCGGGTGCTTTTCCGGGTATTGCTGCCGAAGAGAGAGGGCAGGCAGAAGCTATCGCACGAAACATTCGTGAGATGGCACGGATTAAGGTTCCGATTGTCGTAATCATTATCGGTGAAGGTGCCTCCGGTGGAGCATTAGGTGTCGGTGTCGGTGATGTTGTCATGATGCTTGAATATGCATGGTACTCTGTTATATCACCGGAAGGATGTGCGGCTATTTTATGGAGAGACCCTGTCTATGCTCCCGATGCTGCCGATGCTTTAAAAGTGACATCACCTGATTTGATAAATCTAAAAATAGTTGATAAAGTTATTAAAGAGCCACCAAGCGGAGCTCAAAATAATATAAAAGAAGCTGCCAGACTTGTAAAAGAAGCTATACTGTCAGCACTTGAAGAGCTTAAAGAAACTCCGGTTGATATTTTATTGTTAGATAGATTGCAAAAATATCGTCATATTGGCGAATATAACGAGTAGGAATGGAGATACAAATGACTCTTTCTAAAGACCTATTAGATAAGTTAGTTTGTCCGGGTTGCAAAAATAAATTAGTCTACGAAGAAAATAATGACAGATTAATCTGTCAGCATTGTTCGCTGGCTTATAAAGTTAATAATGATGTCCCGGTTTTGTTAGCAGATGAAGCCGAGAAAATATAACTAAAGGTAGAAAAATAATGAAGTTGTCTAAATTTTGTGAAGAAAATCTTATTACATTTAATTTGAATGCCTCAACAAAAGAAGAAGTCATTCAGGAACTTGTTGATTCAATCTCCAATTCAAATATGGTTAATGATACTGAACTGCTCTTTAAAGATGTAACCGAACGCGAGAGTCTTGTTACAACTGGAGTTGGGTATGGGGTTGCATTTCCTCATGCAAAAACGAAAGCCGTTAAAGGAATAGTTATTGCCTTTGGGCGTTCATCTGAAGGTATTGAGTTTGATGCCATGGATCATAAACCGGTAAAATTATTTTTCTTAATTGCTGCTCCCGAAGATGCTATTGGAGCTCACTTAAACATTATGGCACGATTATCTTTTCTTATGAAATCGGATGAAAACCGTCAAAGACTCTTAGAAGCAACTTCCCCCGGTGATGTTTTGGCTTTGATGGATAATATTGATTGATAAATTCTTGACCGGCAAGGATGCTACGTAACAAATGAATAAAATAAGTAATCTTTTTACTAAACATTTTCGTAATTTTCATTTTATTTCGATTATTATTATTATTGTTGTTTTATTTGTTGGTGGAAAATTTGTTAATCCATATATCAATCAAACGGTATCTTTTGTTTTTTATTCTCCTTTTGCAAAGATGAAAAATGCATTTTTAGAAATGCGGTCTATTGCTGCTGATAACGCCCGTCTCTCAAAAGCATTAATCGATCTTTCCATGAAGATTGAATTTTATGAGGAGTCTGCCTTAGAAAATGAAAGACTGCGTTCAATCTTAGGTTTTGAACCTCCGCCAAATTATGCTCTGATTCCTGCAAAAGTGATTTCAATCTCAGGAGAATTTACCCCAATTAGTGCAACAATCAATAAGGGCTCAAATGATTCTATTTGGGTCGACCAACCTGTTATCAATCAGCAAGGACTGATAGGCAGAATAAGTTCTGTTGCTCCTGATTTTTCTGTAGTACAGCTTTTGACTGACCCTTCCAATAGAGTAGCCGCACGAGTTGTTGCAAGCAGAGAAATGGGGATTATTAAGTACAATACAAATTCCGGTATGTATTTAGATAATTTCCCGATTCAAGGCGATATTGCTGTTAATGATTTAGTTATTTCATCCGGTTTGGGAGGAGTATACCCGGCAGGGCTAAAAGTAGGAACTGTGACAGAAGTTGTTAAAAAAGATTTAGAACCTTTTTATAAAGTGAAGATTTTGCCGGCATCTGATTTTTATTCACTTGAGGAACTGTTTATTTTAAGGGAAACTGGCGAATAATGACAAAATTTATTCCATACTTTTTATATCTTTGGCTTATAGCAATGCATCAGGTTTTTTTAGCCGACGTAACATCAATTTTTGGGGCCAAGATAAATTTGGCTGTTTTAATTGTGCTGCTTGTTTCAATGTACAAATCTGAGATAATATCTGTTTGGTTCGGATTGTGTGTCGGTATCATTGGCTATGCAGGAATCACAGAACTCTCTCCATGGATAGCTCTTGTGATGGCAGTTCTTGGGTTGACTGCTTATCATATTAAAGAAAAATTGAATCTTGATTCTTTGTTAGCCAGAGTCTCTCTTATCTTTGGCGGAACCTTGGTTCTTAATATTATCCTGCTCGTGCTTGAAGTAAATGACGGTTTTTTGATTTCTATGGCTAAATACGCCTTGCCCGGGGCAATATATACAACAATCATTGGGACAATATTCTTTCTCATAAAAGATAATGTCTTTACCTTTGATAAAACAAAATCAATTTTTTAATGTATGGCACAGTTTAAACTTTCTATAGACAAACGGGAAAAACTCAGTTACATTTTTTTGGTCTTTCTCTTTATTATTTTATTGATTGGGTTATTTCGATTACAAATTATTGAACACACCGATTTAGCAAAGCAGTCGGAGAATAATCGTATCCGTGTTGAGTCAATAATTCCTCGCAGAGGAATTGTAACTGATAGAAACGGTCAAATTATTATTGATAACAGACCATCATATACTGTCTCTGTTGTTCCGGTTGAAATTGTTAAAGGCAAAACAATTGAAAATTTATCTGAACTGATAGCTCTTGATACTGCTCAAATTAGAAAACGTATCCGCCGAAACATGGTAAGCAGGTATCAACCAACTCCTGTGAAAAGAGATATCCCTTTTGAAATAGTTGCAATATTAGAGGAACAGTATAAAAAATTTCCGGGGGTTGTCTATCAAATGGAAAGGGTTCGGCAGTACAATCGACAACTTGGTGCTGAAACTTTTACTGGATATGTCGGCGAAGTTTCAGAAAATGAACTCAAGAAAATTTCCGATGAAGATGTTCATTTAGGCTCAATCATTGGGAAAAAGGGTATTGAAAAAAAATATGACCATATCCTTCGTGGCAGAGAAGGTACAAAATATATAGAAATTACCGCATCGGGACAGCTTGTAGGTGAGTATGCCGATAAAAGTAAGATTCCTGCTGAACCGGGAGGTAATTTAACTCTTTCAATTGATAATGATTTACAAATTGCATGTACTCAAGTTTTTGATACTTTTTGCTGCGGAGCTATTGTAGCAATGGATCCCCGTAATGGAGAAATATTGGCGATGACTTCATACCCCGGTTATGATGCAAATATCTTTTCGTCGGTTATCCCCGAATCTTTATGGAATGAAATTCGTGATGACAGCACCCATCCATTATTAAACAGACCGCTTAAAGGAAAATATCCCCCCGGTTCAACTGTGAAATTTGTCGGTATTGGTGCCGGACTTGAAGAAGGTGTTATTTCTGAAAATTCAAAGTTTAAACCATGCCTTGGAGGTTATCAATTCGGTAATCGTTTTTTTAGATGCTGGAAAGCGAGCGGTCATGGGAGTTTGAATGCTGCTCATACGTTGGAACAGTCATGTGATGTGTACATGTATCAGTTAGGTCTCAAACTTGGCATTGATAAGCTAAGTGAATACTATCGTGGCTGCGGATTTGGTATAAAGACCGGAGTGGATTTACCGCAGGAAGCATCCGGGTTAAATCCTGATACAAAATATTATGATAAGCGTTACGGCAAGAGAAAATGGACTCTTGGTTTGGTATTAAATAACTCTATCGGTCAAGGGGAATTATTGGTTACTCCATTGCAGCTTGCACAGTTTTTCTGTGGGCTTGCCAATGATGGGGTTGTCTATAGACCACATATTGTAAAAAAAATTCAGTATTTTGATAAAAAAGAAATCATAATTAAACCGAAAATATCTTTTACCTTTCCATTTTCTCAAAATACTTTAAGAATTTTACAGGAAGGACTAAAGCTGGTAGTAGAAGGTAAACATGGAACCGCTAAAAGATTGAAAAATGAATTCTATTCTATCGGTGGAAAAACAGGTACTGCAGAAAATCCTCATGGGGATAATCATTCTTGGTTTGCTGGTGTTGCCCCGCTTGATAATCCCGAAATTGTTGTTGTAGCTATTATTGAAAACGCCGGACATGGATCTGAAGTTGCCGCTCCGCTTGTTGGACAAATTATCAAATCATATATGACAAAGAAAATGGAAATAAAAACGGTAAGTGATTCTTTAGGTATTGATTCAACAGGAGAGACAGAATGACAATAAAATATTCATCTCTTGACTGGAAACTAATCTTGGCAGCAGTTCTGCTTACACTTATTGGAATAGTTTTGATAATGTCCGCCCAGCATAATGCCTCTACCGAGTATCAGCAGAATTATTATCAGCGTCAGATGATATGGTTTGCGATTGCATTTTTTATCTTTGCGGTGATTGTACATGTTCCTCCAAAACTATTTGATTTACTGGCGTATGTCATTTATGGAGTTTCAATTATATTACTCATTTTAGTTTTGTTTGTAGGTACAGCTAAGATGGGAGCTTATGGATGGTTTTCATTTGGACCGATAAATTTTGCCCCGTCTGATTTAGCTAAAATTGCTGTACTGTTTGCCCTCTCTCGTTTTTTAGCATATACGAAATTACCTGTGACAAGTAAAAGAAGAATGGCTTTAACAAGTTTGCTGGTTGCGGTGCCGGTTATGTTAATTCTAAAACAGCCCGATTTAGGAACCTCTTTGGTCTTTTTAGTTATTCTCTTTGTCTTATGGTTTTGGTCGGGGCTATCGCCATTTTACCTTTTATTAATTATTTCTCCGATACTATCTTTGGTCACAGCTTCACATTGGTTGTCTTGGTCGATATATTTTGTTCTGTTGCTCATTTTTTTATTCTCTGTCAGACCGGGGTTACTGTTTGGAATTGTTACGGTCATTACCAATTTAGCCTTTGGTTCTGTTATGCCTTTTTTATGGAATAGATTAGCAGAATATCAAAAATTACGAATCCTGACTTTCTTAGACCCGGGGAGAGACCCTCGCGGTGCAGGCTATCAAATCATTCAGTCAAAAATAGCTATCGGTTCGGGAGGTATTTTTGGCAAAGGACTATTACACGGTTCCCAAACAAGACTTGATTTCCTTCCGGAACCTCATACCGATTTTATTTTTTCCGTGCTTGGTGAAGAGTTCGGTTTGCTTGGGGCATTAATTCTTTTGTTTTTGTTTGGCGTGATTTTTTATCGGGCTGTTCGTATTGCGGTGCATTGCCGTTCTAAATTTTCATCACTTCTTGTGATGGGTGCCGCCGGAATTATTATGTTTCAATTTTTAATCAATATCGGCATGACATTAGGATTTATGCCGGTAACAGGTCTTCCACTTCCATTTGTATCGTATGGGGGAACATCGTTGGTGCTCTTTTGGTCTCTTATCGGATTTATGGTTGCAGCTGAAGCACGCTGGCAGGAATATTAACTGCTGAAGTAGTATCTGAATCTATCACGAAAGAAAATTACTTTTGAATGTACAACGTACATCTTTAAAATCATTATTAGCACTTGCTTTTGGTGCATTGTGTATCAGTTTCGCACCTATCTTTGTAAAAATGATAGACAACGCAACTCTCGGACCAACTGCGATTGCTTTTTGGCGAACGTTGTTTGGGGCGATTATTCTTTTTGGATGGGCTGTTGTCGGGGGAAAGCAGATTAAACTCCCCAAAGAAGTGCTGCTGTTATCATTGATTGCCGGTTTAATCTTTTGTTGTGATTTGTTCGTATGGCATCGTTCAATTTTATTTGCCGGTGCCGGAATTGCTACTATACTTGGGAACACACAAGTCTTTTGGATGGCACTTATCGGGGTGGTTTTTTTCTCTGAAAAACTATCAACGACATATTTGATTTCAGTTTGTATGGCATTTATCGGAGTTGTTCTTTTAGTCGGTGTCGGCTCGTTTCAGGAATTCAGCAGTCAATATATGAAGGGGATAGTTTTTGGACTGATGACAGGTGTTTTTTATAGCGGGTATATTACATTTGTAAAAAAAGCCGGACATACCAATCATGCCATTTCTTTTCTTACGCTGATGGCGTGGACATCGCTATTTTCGGCTCTGTTTTTAGGTTCGGCAATGATTATAGAATCTGACCCATATATGCCTCGTGATATGTATACTTGGGGAGTCCTTCTTGCTTTGGCGTTTGTTGCTCAAGCATTAGGTTGGTGGGTTATTTCAAAAACTCTTCCCAAGATAAAAGCCTCTCAAAGCGGGATTGTGCTTCTCTTACAACCGACCTTGGCAACAGTATGGGGTGTGATATTTTTTGCCGAGCAGTTGCAGCTGCTTCAGATAATAGGGGCAGGGCTTACATTAACAGCTATATATTTTGGTTCGGTACGAAATCATAATCAAAAAGCGAAGCCGCTTTAGCAACTTCGCTTTTATCAAACATATAAAATTATTTAGTCTACTAATACTTTTTCAAGTCTTTCAACAATATAATCAACTTCTGCTTCTGTGATTACAAGCGGGGGGGAGATACGGATTGTATGTCCGTGAGAATCATTACAAAGCATACCAAGTTCCAAAAGTTTTTCACAGTAATGCATAGCATCGCCATTTTTAACTTCAATACCAATAAACAAACCGCGTCCGCGAACTTCTTTGACATGAGAAGAACGTGCAGCGATATCTTCGATTTTCTTTTTCAGCACAGCACCAATTTTGGCAGAACGTTCGGCTAACTTTTCATTGACAATAACGTCAATGGCAGCATTACCCGCAACACAAGCAAGAGGATAGCCGCCATAAGTGGAGCCTTCCTGCCCCGGTTGGAAACAGATATCCATAAGCTTGGCATTGGTCATAAAGACAGAAAGAGGAACTAAACCGCCGGAGATTGCTTTGCCTAAAATAAGACCGTCAGGAATTACATTTTCATGCTCAAAACAGAACATCTTACCGGTACGTCCAAGACCAACCTGGATTTCATCAAAGAGTAAAATAATATTTTCTTTATCAGCAATTTCTCTAAGTCCTTGTAAGAATCCTTGCGGTGGTTGATACATACCGCCCTCACCCTGCATAGGTTCTACTAAAATACCGCATGTATTCGGAGTGACAGCATTTTTAACCGCATCAATATTGCCATATTCCACACATTTAAAACCTGCTGTGCGGGGACCGTAGCCACGATAATATTTTTCTGTGGATGAGAAAGATACTGTTGTAATCATACGTCCATGGAAATTATTTTCAAATACGATAACTTCCTGTTTGCCGTCTTCAATACCTTTTTCTTTCCATCCATAGTAGCGTGACATTTTAATAGCTGTTTCAACAGATTCCACTCCGCCGTTTTTGGGAAGAACTTTGTTGCCGTTGTTGCCGTGTTTTGGTGCAAGTTGTGGGGCGAGTTTGGCGGCTTTGTCTAAAAAGAGTGCCAGTGAATCGGTATAGACAACATTTGAAATTACCGAACCGTAATTATTTTGCAAAGCATCAGTGACCGCTTTGACAATTGTCGGGTTATGATGCCCTTGGTTTGCAGCAGAGTATGCAGCAAGACAGTCTAAATATTTGTTACCTTCGCTGTCATACAACCAGGCACCTTTAGTTTTGCGAACGACTAATTCGACTCGACCATAATGATGTGCACCGCTTGTGGATTCCATAGCTATGACATCTTTGTCGGAGATGTTAGAAAATCCTATTGATTGTTTTGTTTTGATTTCGGACATGATTGTATCCTTTCTGTCTCTTATGTTTTTTTCATCATCTATTTTGAGATAGTATAATAGTTTAAAATCTCCCGTCAAGGGGGCAGTGTCTTATTTGTTAAATCGTAACATATTGCTGTACAAGGGGATAATTGTTTTAGCGTATAGTCGGCAATTTAACGAGAATAAAATATGTTTAATTATGTAATAATAAAAAAATATTCATTTAAAATCTTAATTTAAGAAATAATATCACGAGAAAACTAAAAAATCTGCATAAATAATCATAGGGCATAATGATAAGTTATATTTTTTATTCATAATTTGTAGAAAATTTATTTTTTCAGTCCTTTCAGATATTCTGTCAATTGCGAGGCAACTTGTTGGCTGTGGCAATCTTATGTTAAGAAACAGACCTTAACCGACTCTTAAAAGAGGGGAAATCAATTATAAAAACAATTTTTCAATAATAACAATTCTCCTACACATTATACCTGCGGACGCAGTTTTTGTAGGGTTCAGGCCTGCCTGAACCTTTCTTTTAGGAACAGGCAGGCCAGTTCCCTACAAAAGCAAATCATTGATTCTTTTGAACTACTTTCCGGCGAAGCCAAAATCCAGTGCTGTACTGTATTAATCGACTTCCTCAAATGGGTTCGTTTCGCATATAAAACATCTTTTTTAAGCCGTTTTTTAGGGTCATCTTTCACTGTAAATAAAATAGGCTTAGTGAGTTACAGCGAAATGGCTTTGCCTTAAAAAATGGCTTAAAGCCATTTTCGTTTATATTTTTTGTAGTGATTTTGAGCATGTAATTTTTCCTTTCATAATTAAGTTATTCATAGTATGCGGTGTGATGAGAAAATGATGAGAATGTGTAGAGAATTTGTAGTATCTTATACAATTGATTATTTCAGCCTCACACGCTGGATACTTGCGTCCGGGCTTGTTGATAAAGTCCAATTAGTCTTTCAAGACCCTTCGACTCCGCTCAGGGTGACTTGAAACACAACAATTTATAATATGTCATGCTGGGCAGAGTCGAAGTATGTTCCGAATTATCAACAAACCCTTATGACTGGGCTCCGTGACAAGCACGGAGAGGAGCTTAAGATAGAGATGTCGGTTTCTTGCTATAACATAACTGACTGATAGGGTCTGTCATTCATGTAGATAAGCCTTTCTTAAGTTTACTTTATTGTATTGTTTTGTCACTGGAATTGTCCATTATTTCTGAAAATTTTCTTGTTATTTTTTATTCATTTAGTATTATATCAATAATAAGAAAAGTATACCATACTGATTTGGTTTGCTTTGTAAAAAACAGGCATTATAACTGTCAGAGGTCAGAAATGACGTTTTTTTTACGCAATATTTGTGAATTTTTTCTCAACCGAAGGCTTAGCCTCTCTTTTATATTACTGTCAGTTTTAATAGACCACTCAAAAAATAAATTATATATTTCTCATACTTTTCCTTTGAAAGGATTCTCTCAATGAGTAACTCTGCCTACCTTTTGGTGAAGTTCGATAACAAACAAAAACTTATGAACTCAATCGACCAACTTCAGGATGAGTCAATATTTCAAAATTATGATGCTGTTGACGGGCATTATCATCTGCTCATTAAAGTTGCTGATAATTCTGAAAAAACTCTTTCGCTTGTAAAATCATTTGACGGGTTTGCCGAGATGTCAGTGTGTCCGATAGAAACAGACAATCAAAAAGATTTTGTATTAAACGAAGAGTTTACCTACTGTTATCTTTTTATTGAAGCAAATGCTGCCCATCGTGCAGATATACAAAGTAAAATTGAAAGTTTTACCGACACACTATTTTGTTCTCCTACGAAAGGAGTTTACGATTTAGTTGCTCTAATTAAAAATGACAGATTTGATAATATAGATCGTTTTATTAAAACAGAAATAAAAAATCTCGACGGAATCCTGCGTTTTAAACAGGATCATGTCATATTCCTCGATAGAATTTAGGAGACGTCTGCTATGACACAACAACAGTCAGACAATTTCAAACCCTTTAATGTAGATTTGTGGAAATACGACGGACAAGAGGGAGCCTTGATTCCTCTTTTGCAGTCGGCACAGGATACATACGGATATATCTCTGAAAAAGCGATAGATTATATATCTCACATCACCGGTATTCCGGCAGCAGATATTTATGGTGTAGTTACATTTTATGCACAATTCAGAACAAAGCCATTGGGCAAGTATGTAGTCAAAGTTTGTAACGGTACCGCTTGTCATGTCAACGGTGCGAAACCTATCGGTGATACTATTACCGATGAGCTTAATATTGACTACGATGACACAACCGATGACGGAAATTTTTCACTTCTCTCGGTTGCCTGTATCGGGTGCTGTTCATTAGCTCCGGTTATTTTAATTAACGATGAAACCTACGGCAGATTAACATCGCCAAAACTCCGTAAAATTTTACGCCAATACAAACGTAAAGTAAAAGAAGAGAAATAGGAGCGGAGATATATTATGAAAACAGTAAAAGTAGGACTCGGCACCTGTGGTATCTCTGCCGGTGGTGAAAAAGTTTACAAAGCATTTCAAGAAGAACTCAAAGAACATCCCAATGCTTTCGAGTTAAAAGAAACCGGATGTATCGGCATGTGTTACAGTGAAGTTCTTATTGAAATAGAAAACGGTTCCGGCGAATCAGTTCTCTATGGTGAAGTAACGCCTGAACGGGTCGGTGAAATTGTTGAAAAAGCAATTCTCTCAGACCAAACTATTGATGATTGGCTGGCAGTAAAACCGGATAACAAGCAAAATTTCTTGGACAATCAAACTCGTATTGTTTTACGAAATTGCGGAGTTATTGACCCCGGTTCTATTGATGAGTATATCGCAAAAGGCGGATATGAAGCATCGAAAAAAGCTCTAACCACCATGTCACCGGAAGAAGTAATTGATGATGTTATTAAATCAGGATTGAAAGGTCGTGGCGGCGGTGGGTTCCCTACCGGTGTAAAATGGAATTTCACCAGAAAAGCCAAAGGCGATAAAAAATATATTATTTGTAATGCTGACGAAGGAGACCCTGGTGCTTTTATGGATCGTTCGGTTTTAGAGGGCGACCCAAATGCAGTACTTGAGGGAATGATTATCGCCGGCTATGCGATCGGCTCTGATGCTGCTTATATTTATTGTCGGGCGGAATATCCAAAAGCAATCGCTCGGCTTCGTCAGGCAATTGCTCAGGCAAAAAAGAAAAACTTCCTTGGTGATAATATTTTCGGGACTGATTTTACATTTAATATAAAAATTAAAGAAGGTGCCGGAGCTTTTGTTTGTGGTGAAGAGACCGCATTGATTGCCTCAATAGAAGGTAAACGCGGAATGCCGAAATTCCGACCTCCTTTCCCTGCAAATTCAGGACTCTGGAATAAACCAACTAATATCAACAACGTAGAAACATTTGCAAACGTTCCTTGGATTATTCTAAACGGCGGTGATGCGTACGCTGCTTATGGAACTGAAGATTCCAAAGGTACCAAAGTTTTTGCTATGGCAGGAAAAGTAAAACGTACCGGCTTGGTTGAAGTCCCTATGGGTTGCTCAATCAACGAAATCATCTTTGATGTCTGCGATGGTATTGTTAATGATAAAAAATTCAAAGCGGTTCAGATGGGAGGTCCATCTGGCGGCTGTATTCCTGCTAAACTATGCGATATAAAAATCGACTATAAAGAAATCAATAAAACCGGTGCTATCATGGGTTCCGGCGGTATGGTGGTGATGGATGAAACCACCTGTATGGTTGATGTTGCCAAATTCTTCCTTTCATTTACTCAAGATGAATCCTGTGGTAAATGTACTTTCTGCCGTATCGGCACCAAACGTATGCTTGAGATTTTAGAGCGTATCACTGTTGGTGAAGGAACAATGAAAGACTTAGATAACTTAGAAGAATTAAGCGGACAGATTAAAAACGCATCTCTTTGTGGTCTCGGTCAGACAGCTCCTAACCCTGTTTTGACAACGATGAAATATTTTAAAGATGAATATATCGCTCATATTAAAGATAAAAAATGCCCGGCTCATGTCTGTTCGGCAATTTTAACATATACAATAATTGACGCCTGTACCGGATGTACTGTTTGTGCCAAGGCATGTCCGACTGATGCAATTAGAGGTGACAAAAAAGAACTTCACGTAATTGAACAAGATAAATGTATTAAATGCGGTAAATGTTTTACAGTCTGCCGTTTTGATGCTGTGGTGAAGGATTGAGGTGAACAATGGTTAAACTGACAATCAATGGAAAAGAAGTAACCGCATCTGAAGAAAAAACTATCCTTCAAGTATGCCGTGAACAAAATATAGATAATAATATTCCTACTCTCTGTAACGATGACAAACTGAAACCGTATGGTTCCTGTTTTCTCTGTGTGGTTGAGATGGAAGGTGTTGACAAACTGTTTCCGTCTTGTGCAACAAAAGTTGCCGAGGGAATGAAAATACAAACCCGTTCGGAAAAAGTAAAAGCTGCCCGTAAGACATGCTTGGAATTACTTGTTTCCGACCATTACGCCGACTGTCTGGGACCTTGCCGTTTAGGATGTCCTGCTGATGTTGATATTCAGGGATATATGTCTCTGATAAACCTTGGCAAACCGACTGAAGCTATCGCTTTGATAAAAGAGAAATTACCATTCCCGTCGGTGTGTGGTCGTGTTTGTACCCGTAAATGTGAAGTCAACTGCCGTCGCTCGGTTGTTGATGCACCGGTTGGAATTGACTTTTTAAAACGATATGCCGCCGACCAAGATATGATTGGTGAAATGTGGCAGCCGACTCCCAAACCTGATAACGGAATTCCGGTCGCTATAATCGGTGGCGGACCTGCCGGATTAACTGCGGCGTATTATCTTGTCTGTGAAGGCTACCGTCCGACTGTTTTTGAAGCTCTGCCGAAACTTGGCGGAATGCTTCGCTATGGAATTCCAGAATACCGTCTGCCTAAAGATGTCTTAGCTAAAGAAATTAACTGGATAACATCATTAGGTGTTGATGTAAAAACTAATACTGCCCTTGGAAAAGATTTCAGTATTGATTCTCTTTTTGATGATGGTTTTAAATCAGTCTTTATCGGTCTTGGTGCTCAGGTTGGAAAACCGATGCGTGTTGAAAACGAAAATGTTGATGGTGTTCTTTCGGGCGTCGAATTTCTCCAACAGGTTGAACTAAAGACTGCTCCAAAAATTTCAGGAAAAGTTATTGTTGTTGGCGGTGGTAACACTGCTTTAGATGCTGCCCGTTCTTCGGTTCGTCTTGGTGCTGATGAAGTAATTCTTTTGTACCGCCGTACCCGCAAAGAAATGCCTGCCAATATTATGGAAATTGATGCTGCCGATGAAGAAGGTATCAAGATGGAATTTTTGGCTGCTCCGGCATCTATCAATGTTGATAAAAATGGACGGATGAAATCTATTGAATGTTTCCGCATGAAACTTGGTGAGCCGGATGATTCCGGTCGACGCCGTCCTGTTAAGATAGAAGGTTCTGAATATGCTATTGAAGCTGATTGGATTATTTCGGCTATTGGTCAGGAAGCTGACCTGACAGGTGTTGACTCTGATGAAAAAATTGAGTTAACCGGCTGGAAAACTATTGTAGCAAAAGAAGGCACTTTCGATACTGACCGCCCCGGTGTTTTTGCCGGCGGTGATGTTGTCACCGGTCCTGCCGATGCTGTTGATGCTATCGCAGCAGGTCGCAAAGCTGCTCATGCAATTGACTCATACATTAAAGATAATGTCATTGAGCCTCTTGAATATAGGTTTGAAAGTAAACGTGATACTTTCCATAAAATAACAAAAGAAGATCTTCCTGAGATTGAGATTTCTGAACGTCATAAAATGCTTGAACTTCCGATTGCCGACCGTGTCTCTTCATTTAATGAAGTTGAAGTCGGTTATACCAGAGATGATGCCTATGAAGAATCTCTCCGTTGTGCTGAATGTGGATGTGATGTTTCGCTGGCATGTGATTTTCGTAATTACTGCTCAGAATATGAAGTTGACCAAAGCCGCTTTATAGGTGCGTACAATAAATACAAAGTTGATACCCGTCATCCGTTTATTAAAATTGATTCTAATAAATGTATCCGATGTGGACGATGTGTTATGACTTGTTCGGAGATTCTAAATGTCTCCGCCTTAGGTTTTGTCAACCGTGGGTTTAGAACAATTGTAAAACCTGCCATGGAAAAAGAACTTCAGGCAACCAACTGTGTCTCCTGCGGTAACTGTATTGACGTTTGTCCGACCGGTGCTTTAAATGAAAAAATGCCGTTCAGAAGAAGCGGTCCATGGGAAATGGAAGGAACAGTTTCAGTTTGTAACTATTGTTCTGTCGGTTGTAATATTTTAATCAATCATAAAACTCCTGATTTATTTTTTGTTACCGGAGCTCCTCCTAATTCTGAACCAAACCACGGTGAACTTTGTGTCAAAGGTCGTTTTGGCTACGAACATTATCTTGACGGTTCCCGTCTGACAAAACCAATGGTGAAAAAAGGTGACCGTATGGTTGAGTGTTCATGGGATGAAGCATTTGATGCTATTAAAGCCGGTATAGAAAATGTCTATGAAGACAACGAACGTGACCAGACATTGATAGCTGCATCACCAAAACTTACCAACGAGGAACTCTATCTTACCGGTATGTTCGCCCGTGCTGCTGTTGGAACAAACAATATTACATCGTTCCAGCGTTTGACCTCCGAAGCCGACTATCACGCTTTAGATAATATACTTGGTGCGACAGGTGCAACTGTTTCAAACAAAGAGGTTGAGAACGCCGATATGTATCTTTTCCTTGGCGGCAACCCAACTGCTGACAATCCTGTTTTGGGATGGCAGATGAAACGCCGTATGAAAAACGGTACGCAGGCAATTGTTATCAATTCAACTGAAATTGACCTTGTCCAGTATGCATCTGCATGGGCTGACCCAAGACGCGGCACATCTACAGTTCTGTTGAATGTTATCATGGCAGAACTTATCAAATCAGGTAAAATCAACGAATCATTCATCGCTGACAAAACTACCAATTTTGAACAGGTCAAAGATGAACTGTTGAAACATGACCTTGATGAGGCAGTATCTATTTCTGGTGTATCGGCAAAGACGATTCAGAAAATTGTTGAATTGCTGTCTGATTCAAATAAGAAAATTGTTGCGTACTACAATATGGATAGTCGGATTGACCGTGCCACTAATGATTTAAAAGCACTCGGTACACTCATGCTTATGCTTGGGAAACTTGGTGTTGATGGTTCCGGTATTGCGATAACATCAAGTCAATGTAACCAAACCGGTATGAAAATAACCGGCTACGACAGACACTTGCTTCCGGGTGGACGACCTGTTTCTGATGAAACAGCGATGAAAGAAATCTCTGCTATCTGGCAGAAAGAGATTGCTTCAACAATTGAAAAATCGGGTCAGAACATAAATCGTAAAATGCGTGACAATAAAATTCGGGCTGCTTTTATCTTTGGCGAGAATCCTGCCAAAGATCCTGAATACAACGCATTTATCGACCATCTTGATTTCTTGGTTGTTGCTGATATGTTTAAAAACGAGACTGTTCAGATGGCGGATGTATTTTTACCGCTGTCATCGTATCTAGAAGGTAAAGGTCATTTGACTAACTGGGCAGGCAGAAAACAGTTTGCAAATCCGATTGGTGACCCGTTAAACGGAAAAAACAATATCGAGATTATTACCAAACTGATGTCTATCCTTGGTTATGACCGTGCTATTAACACTTTTGAAGAGTTGTCGAGTGAAATTGAGTACATGCAAAAGAACGCCGGTGTTACGGTTCCTCTTGCGGCTCCGTTTGCAACTCCTGATGGTAAGGCACACTTTGTTATGTATACTACCGAGTTTTCGACAACTTCAGCAAACAGTACGAACGTACTGGAGATAGACTCTCGCATCGCTGACCGCACCAAAGAGATTAATGTGTAGGATAGTTGATATATCATAACGTTTTCGGTCAGGAGTCCTGTACACCTGACAGCAGGGCAGGTTTTTCCAAGACCTGCCTTTTTAATTAGTTAATTTGTATTGAAAGTTGTACAATGTGTAAAACAGGAGGTACTATTGAAATCAAATATGTATAAAATTTTAGGAATTGTAGCTTTACTGTCTATCAGTTTTTGGTGTGGTTATCAATGGCGAACTAAATGTAGTTACCAAGTAGAAACAGATACCATCAATAAATTATTCTTACCAGTATATTCAATTGACCCCAATTCATATGAAACAAGAATTTTAGACTCTATTAAAATTGGAGATGAAGAACCTTTAAGTGACATTCTTAAAACTATTTCTGTGCACCTGTCAAGAAAGGTATTTTATAATCTTCCAATTCTCTTAGATTCAATTATCATTCAAGATGATAAGAAAATATTATATATCAACTTAATAGAATCAATAGGAAAAAAGAAATGGAACAGAAATCTTTTTCAAGGTTCTACTGGTGGCTATATTACTTCAAATACTCTACTTGAAAACTTCCTACAAAGAGATTATCATGGCGAGTGGATTGATGGTGTACATTTTTCATATGAAGGTGTGCCAATTACTGGAGATTATTTTGATCATATGGGTAGTTTACATGGACTTATGTGGCGTGACTCAATCTGATGTATTTAATTTAGTCGGTTGCAGTTGAGGACATAGAATCGTTAGTTTTTGTAGGGCGGAAATCTTTAGCATTTCCGCCAATTTAGGCAGAACCGTTTTTGGGACCATGTTATAAGAAATCAGGTTGACATGAATAATCATGTCGATTATATACATTATAATCCAGTTAAGCATGGTTTTGTGGAAAATACCATTAAGTGGGAGCATTCATCATTTAAACAATATAAACAAGACGGTTATTTCAGTGATGATTGGGAAGTAAACAAAAAAGTAGTTATAGAAGGTGAGTTTGGTGAATAAACGATGTTGGGTTTCTCACTATTAAATTTTTTGGGATCGGAACGCCGACCTACTGAGATTGTAAGCTCATAAGGCAGATAAAATTACAACAAAAAAGTTGTTTTGCTAATTGTGGATAATTTTTTTAAAAAAGATTGTTTATAAAAAACATATTCAGGCTTCAATTTGGCAATCAACACAAAACTTGTATGCATAAAAACGATTTCACAAAACGAAACCATTTTTTAACCCGAGAGGACTGGAATCCGTGTCAAGTACGGAGAGGAGTTTAGAAGACTCAATTTCCAAATCAAGTTTGGGATGACATGTTGTTGATAACATTGGTATATAGAAAAAAAATGTCGGGTTTCTCACAATTATATTTTTTGGAATCGGAACCACGACCTACTATATTAACCAAATGAAACTGACTAACTCTAAACTCAAAGAACTGGCGGTACACGCTGGATTCGACCTTTGCGGTGTAACGACACCCGAAAGGCTGCCGGATTCTGAAATGCAGTTTACAAACTGGATTGAAAATAAGTATCATGGGGAAATGGAGTGGATTGCTAAAAACCGACAGCGACGGTTTGACCCTAAAGAGCTTTTGGAAAATGTAAAATCTGTAATTATTCTTGGTCTTAATTACTATCAACCGAATTCTGAAACAATTCCCAAAGGGAAGGGTCTTGTTTCACGCTATGCACGAGGGAAAGATTATCATAAAGTTATCAGAAAAAAAACAGAGAATTTGCTTTATCGCATAGATAAAGAAATGTCGGGAGAATATCAGCACAAATGGTGGGTTGACTACGGACCTTTTATGGAACGGTCGTATGCTGAAAAATCCGGGCTTGGATATATTGGTAAAAACGGAATGCTTATCACCAAACAATTCGGTTCGTGGATATTTATCTCTGAAATTTTAACAACGATTGAAATAGAACGAGATCAACCGACAGATTTAGAACATGGGAAATGTGGAACCTGCAGACTATGCATTGATGCCTGTCCGACCGATGCAATCGTGAGTCCTCGGGTTGTTGATTCCAATAAGTGTATTTCATATTTAACAATTGAACGACCGGAAACAATCCAAGATGAACTCGCATTGAAGTTTGGTTCAATGATCTTTGGATGTGATGTCTGTCAGGATGTCTGTCCGCATAATATCAGCCGTCAAATAAAAACAACACATAAAGAGTTTGATTACAAAAACGGGGTAGGGGAGTTCTTGGATTTATATGAAGTGTTGAAACTCAAAGACCGTGAGGCATTTTTAAAACTGACAGCAGGAACACCACTGACCCGTCCCAAAGAAGACGGTCTCAAACGCAATGCGAAGATAGTATTGGGTAACGAAAACAAGTCATGCTGAGCTTGTCGAAGTGTCAATTCAGTAAAGTAAGTCATGAGGACATGCTTTTTGACCTACAAAACATGAAGGAAAGGAGCTTGCAAGTCATCTTTTAAGCTAAACGGAAAAATTCTTCCTTGTTATCTCTATTATTTTCTTGTAATTTCTCAAAATGGCAGATACATATATCAATTTCGTTTTGGCTAATCCGCTTTTATCGGCAGCAATTCAGTTTGCTGTTTTGGGAACTTTAGGCGAACTGCTTTCATTCTCATTTCTCAAGAAAAAATTAGCTCTCCCATGCAGTTTTTGGCAATTACTAGCCAAGATTATCGCTTGGGCTGTTTTGGGTATTATCATCAAGTACGGTTTTGCCGGAATGAAAGGGTTTACATCGACACTTTTAGAGCATAAACTCTTGCCTCAGGTTTTCGCCTCCGGTATCGGTTGGGCGTTTGCGGTTTCTGTGCTGACAAACTTGTTCTTTGGTCCGCAAATGATGTTTTTTCACCGTTTGGAAGACAATCTTATTATGTGGGAGAAAAATTACGCAGGACTGACCAAGGCGTGGTGGACGCTTATTTGGTTTTGGATTCCTGCCCATACAGTTACATTTTCATTACCGCTTGCATATCAAATCGGATTGGCAGCTTTGTGGGGGATGGTTTTAGGGATTATTTTAGGGCTGAGTAAGAAATAAAATATTCGTCAGCTCTCAATTCGCTTAGGCGAATCAGGAACAGACGAAACGAATGGCTTTTGATAAATCAAATTAAGGAACTGATGAAACAAAAAATGATAAAAACGGCATAGAAATCTCTCTTTAAAACCTGCTTGCTAAGTTAGAAAATTCTATTTACATTTCCGCCATGATAAAATTAGCCCCCTCCGCATTGGCGGTAGATTTTACAAAATTGGGAGAAGAAATCAAATCGGCAGATAATTCCGGTGCCGATTGGCATCATTTAGACATTATGGACGGGCATTTTGTGCCGAATATTTCATTTGGTCCGGCACTTGTCAAAACTATCGACAAGATATCTGATTTATATTTAGATGTTCATTTGATGCTCTCCAATCCTGAAAAATATTTCGAAGATTTCAAAAATGCAGGAGCGGATGCGATTACATTTCATATTGAAGTTCATCCTGATCCGCGAAAACATTTACAAACGATTAAAAATTTGGGGATTCATGCCGGAATTTCTTTAAACCCCGATGCCAAAGCAGAACAGGTGATTCCGTATTTAGAATATTGCGATTTAGTTTTGGTGATGTCTGTGTTTCCCGGGTTTGGGGGACAGTCATTTATTGGATCATCGCTTGAAACTATCGCACAATGCAGAAAATATATTGATGAGCATAATTTGCATTGCCTAATTTCTGTTGATGGCGGGGTAAGCGGTGAAAATGCTCAAAAAATAGTTAATGCGGGTGCTGATGTGTTGGTAATGGGGTCGGCATATTATAAATCAAATGAACGGGAAAAATTAGTAGAATCAGTACATAGTTTAAAAAGAAATAGTTAAGTTCTTAGGTAATGAGAAAGAAAAATATATAGTGTCAGCGTATCTCAATAAGGAAATCAGACAAATGTTTGGACAAGGACGAGGATTTACAGAAACAAAACTTCCAAGTGAAATTAAAAATAAATTGGTAGATGCGGCAAAAATTTGCCGAGGTAATATTTTGAAAATGACAACCCTTGCTATGTCGGGACATCCGGGTGGTTCTATGTCATCAGTCGATGTATATCTGATGCTTTATATGATGACAAATATTGACCCTATAAATATAACGCGTGATGATCGAGATAGAGTCATTATTTCACACGGGCATACATCACCAGGGGCTTATGCATCTTTGGCAACAGCAGGCTTTTTTGATATTGATGACGCTATCGGTGGATTTCGTTTGGCAGGTTCACCGTTTGAGGGACATGTAGAACGGTCTGTTCCGGGTATTGAATGGGGGACAGGTAATTTAGGACAGGGACTTTCTGTCGGCATTGGGAAAGCATTGTATGCACGTTTGTCGAATCAGAAATTTCATACCTATGTATTTATGGGTGACGGTGAACAGCAAAAAGGTCAGATAAGTGAGTCACGACGGATAGCTGCAAAGTATAAACTTTCAAAGCTGACTACGATTATTGATTATAACAAATTACAAATTTCAGGTGATATTGCCGATGTTCTTCCTCAAAATATTGTAGAAGAATGGAAAGCTGACGGATGGCAGGTTATAGAAATAGACGGTCATGATTTTGATGAGATTTATGATGTTTTTTATAAAGCAGCTCATAATGAAGATGCTCCGATAATGATTTTAGCAAATACTGTCATGGGTAAAGGTGTTTCATTTATGGAAAATAAATGTGGTTTCCACGGAGCACCGGTGAAACCTGACCAATTAACTGAAGCACTTGCTGAGCTTGGTATGAAAAATGATTTAGAAAAATATCAGCAGATGCGAACTTCCGAATTTGCTAAACAGTTAGCGGAAAAATATCCATTCAGAAAAACAGTTTATCCGTCAGTGGATAAAGGTGAAAATATTATCTATGGGCTTGATGCCAAAAGTGACAACCGTTCGGCATTTGGGAATGCTTTAGTATCAGTTGCAGATGCTAATGCTGAGAACAAAGAATTTCATTTTGGAGTCTTTGATTGCGATTTGGCAGGTTCTGTGAAAACAGCCGGATTAAAAAAGAAATATCCTCAAAATTTTTTCCAGTTTGGTATTACAGAACATTCAACAGCAACAACGGTCGGTTCATTGTCGGCTGAAAATGCTATCGGTATCTGGGCAGATTTTGGAATGTTTGCTGTTGCCGAAACATACAATCAAGCTCGTTTGAGTGACATCAATCATGCCAATGTGAAACTGTTTTGTACGCACTGCGGAATAAATGTCGGTGAAGACGGTATGACGCATCAATCTATAGATTACTTTGGTTTGTTAAATTCGACTTTTGGATGGAAAGTCATCACTCCTGCCGACCCCAATCAAACGGATAAAATTGTCAGGTATGTTTTAGCTACCGGTGGGAATTTTGCTGTCATAATGGGACGGTCAGTTTTACCGATTATCAGAAATGATGAGGGTAAGCCTTATTTTGGTGAGGGGTATGAATACCGCTACGGACGGATGGAAAAAATTCGTTCCGGTGAAAAAATCGCTTTGGTATCTTCGGGTAATATGTTATTTGCCGCAATGGAAGCATATGAAAAACTGAAAGCAGACGGTTTGAATATTTCTCTTTATTCAGTTTCTGACTGGTCTGATTTACATCTTGATGATATTAAAGACTTATCAACATATAGCAATGTTGTTGTTTTAGAAGATCATAATGTAAAAACCGGATTAGGAACAGCAATTGCAGATGCTATGGTAAGTTCAGGCAATATTACGTCATTAACAAAATTAGGTGTAACGAAATTTGGTTCATCCGGAAAGCCTGCTGATTTGTATAAGATACTCGGTATGGATGCCGATTCGGTTGTGAAAAAGATAAAAGAGTTTTTATAGAAGGTGATTCTATGTTTATAATGGCGGAGAATACATAATTAAATGTTAGCAGGATATATAACAGCAAGCAGAACATCATTGGCACGAATTAAAAATGTCAATAATAAACCTGTGATAAGTCAGTTCTTTGAGTATGAAAATTCTCAGTTTTCAGGTTTTGACTCTATTCTCTCTTTATATTTACGTAAGCATAAAGGAGAAAATAGAGTTGCCTGTTTTGGTGTTGCCGGTCCTGTTATTCAAAATACAGTTGTTGCGACTAATATCCCATGGAGAATTGACGGGGCAGTTATTAAAGAGAAATATAAATTTTCTCAAGTGAAAATTTGTAACGATATAGTTACAACTGCAAAAGGTCTGTTTGAACTTCCTGACGATAAACTATTTACTATCAATAAAGGAGTAGGAATTCAGGGTGGTAATTTGGGTTTATTGGCGGCGGGATATGGACTTGGTGAAGGATTACTTTTTTACGATGGAAAAAGATATCATCCGTATGCTTCTGAAGGCGGTCATGCAGGATTTACACCGGGGAGTCAATTAGAAGTTGAATTATGGGAACATTTATATAGTAATTTAGGTTTTGTAGAAACAGAGGATGTATTATCTTTAAATGGGCTTGAGAGAATATATGAATTTATGCTTTCTGTCAATCGGGCGACTAAAGCTGACTGGTTTAAGAAAGCAAATGATAAAGCATCAAAGATTATTGAATTAGGATTATCAGGACAAGATGAAATAGCGGTGAAATCATTGGATTTATTTGTTGACTGTCTGGCATCGGAGGCTGCAAATTTGGCATTGAAAGGAATGACACTTTCGGGGATTTATCTTGGCGGTATTATTGTTCCGCAAATAATTACTGCATTGGAGCAGGGAATGTTTATGGAACGATTTGTACACAAGGGAAAGATGGAACCACTCCTTGCTAAAATCCCGATAAAAGTTATTATTGATGAGAAAATAGCTCTCAAAGGAGCTGGAACTATAGCATACGAGTTGTCAAAATGAAAAAAAAGTTTATTCTATTTTTAAACGGTGAATACAAAAAAGAAGATATTGATTATTACAAAGATCTTATAGCGGATAAAACGTCAGTAGCAGTAGATGGCGGCTATGATTTTTTTGTGCAGGCAGAAATAGCACCGGATTATATTATTGGGGATATGGATTCCATTGATGCAATGGAGGATTCTATTTCTGATGACATTGCTGTTTTTGAATTTCCTAAAGACAAAGACTTAACCGATGGTCACGCTGCTTTGGATTTTTGTATGAAAGAAGATTTTAGTTTAATTGAAGTTGTCATGCCCAATGTCGGCGAGCCGGATCATTTTATCGGAAATATTCTGCTTTTGTTCCATAAGGATGTGAAGAGAAAAATTCGAGAAAAACGTGAAATTGTATTTTTAAGCCGTGATTACGAATATCGGATATTAGATAATTCTAAACTTGAAATTTTAGATGCTGCCGGTGACAGTTTTTCGATTATGCCTATTTCCAAATCTATAATGCTTTTCTTAGAAGGTACAAAATACGATGTGAAAAATTTGAAAGTTGATTTGGGGGAGACACGTGCCTTGAGAAATAAAATTGTAACCAATGAAATGATGGTCAAAATTTCCGGTGAGGCAATTTTTATACGTAAGAAAAATTCTTTGATGAAATAACATTTTATGTATATAATTTTTAAGCAATTTCTTGACAAGTTAGGTAGTTTTGCTATATTCAAAATCTGTTTCAGCAGTTAATGCTGACCGCACAATAAACTGGGATATCGTCCAATGGTAGGACATGCGGTTCTGGTCCGCAGTATCAGGGTTCGAATCCTTGTATCCCAGCTTTAAAATTCGCACTCTTGTAGCTATATCCCCGACAACACTTTACGGTGAATCGATTATTCCTAACTCCTATTTATGCCTAAATTACTTTTGAAAAGTAATCATTAGTATTCAGGTAAATAATAAAGAGATAATACGGATATAGATAATAATAAAATGTCAATTTCGACATTTAATCTTCCTGCAGATATAATGTTAGAAAATTGTATTCCCGAAAAGCCTACTGTGTGTAGTGTCAGAAGTAACTAGACGAAAATAGCTTAATAATTATGAGATAGTTTTGTAACTTATCTTAAGATTAACTATAAATTAGTTCAGCAGGCTTTGACAGTAAACATTTGATACAAATAATGATTGAATAAAACTCTATTTGTCAGTCTGAATTAGCAATTTCACAAATTGTCTCTATAAGAAGTTAATTCTACAAAATTATCTTTTATTTAATCGGTTGCTTTATTATTATTATTATAATAAACTATTATGGTAAAAATGGTGTAGTATCTTAGTTTATATCAGATAGGAGATCATAAGTGAGCAATAATAACAAGATGTTTTCACGAGCAAGGATACCATATGGTACATGGGGAAGTTCATTTTTCCCCGCATGGCAAACATCCGCATTAGCTGAAGTAAATATTGGTCAATTTGCTGGTGAAGCAATGAATAGAATTCTATCTTTAAGAAAAGTTCCCACCACTTCATTGGATTATCTTATTTTAGGATCTACAATTCCTTGGCATTGGAAGTTTTGGAATGCACCGATGATTGCCAGTTGCGTAGATCATCGCATTCCAGGTTATCATATGGAACAAGCATGTGCGACAGGTTTGCAGGCTGTTCTTTCAGCAGCAGCAGAAATTCATAGTCAAGCAAACGATGTTGTTGGTGTGTTAACATTTGACAGAACATCTGATTCGCCTGTTGGTGTTTTCCCCGAACGTCGAGCTCACGAACGAACAATGGCTATTGCCGATGTTTGGGACAACTTTGGATTTGATCCTGCAACTGGTAATGCGATGATGTTATGTGCTGGTAATGCTGCCAGAAAGTATAAAACTGATCGAAGAGAAGTTGACGAACTAACAATGTATCGCTATGAACAATACTTCAATGCAAAAGAATCTGGTTTACTTGATAATGTTTTAGTTCCCCTTGAAGTTTTAAATGTCCAAGGGAAATATTTAGGAACTATTGACTCCGACAAAGGTGTAAAAAAATTAACATATGATATGCTCAAGGTAATGCCAGAGCTAGATGATTGTATTACTGGTGGAACACAAACTCACGCATCGGATGGTATGGCAACTTTGTTAGTTACAACAGAAGAAAAAGCAAAAGAACTTAGTCGTCGACCTGAAATTGATATTCAGTTTGTTGCTAAAACAGAAGTACGTACATTCCCTTCTCTTATGCCTGAAGCTCCTGCGTTAGCAGTTCAAAAATTACTAAATAGAACAGGTCTAACGATGGATGATATGGTAGTAGTGAAAAACCATAATCCATTTGCTGTTAATGATGTCATCTTTTCAAAATTACTAAACTACGATTGGCATAAAATTAATAATACAGGTTGTCCACTTGTTTGGGGACATCCGCAAGGTCCAACTTTGACTCGTGTGATTATTGAAGCTTTAGAAGAAGCTGTTTCATTGGGTGGTGGATATGTGATGATTTTTGGATGTGCCGCTGGTGATGTTGGCATTGTTGCTATACTCAAAGTTACAGACGGAGGTAAATAATATGAAAACACTTAGACAACCGACACTTGATACCTTTGGATTAGGTAATGTTCTTGATATTTTTAAAAATGGAAAACTACCTGTTGATGTTGATGCATTAGTTGATGAAATTTTTGGACCTGAAGGTAGTAGAGGTGCACTAGTGATTTCAGGGGCAAATGGAATTGTAGGTGCAGGTAAGACAATGCAGCTTGGTTCAAGGTTACAAAAATATGGTATTTCTATTATTGCATTAGATTTTCCTGGAGCATCCGATGGTATCGGAATGCAATACCAAGGACTCAGAGATTCTTTTGGACAACAACAAGCAGATGAAATAATGTCTAATGTTATTCGTTTTAATTATGATGGAAAAAAATTACCATCTCAATTAAAAGATTTTAATCCAAAATTCTTATTAGAAGCGATCCCTGAAATTTTAGATATAAAAAAGGATCATTATAGGGTGTTCCAAGAAGCATTCCCAGGAATAGAAATTCGCTCGGTTACGTCGGGATTCCCAAGTTCTGAACTCGGTGTAGGTGTAGCTCACCCAGCATTTCCTCATCAAATAAACAAAATGTGGGAAACGGTAGAAGAAACACCTTCTAATATTACAAAACTTCTCTGGGCAATAGGTCTTATTCCTGTACCGGTTTCAGATCATTGGTCGTTCGTATTAGATGTTATATTTTGTGGGCTTATGCTTGCTGGTCTTCGCTACCATCAAGCATCTAATATGCCTTATTGGAAAATTGATAAACTTCTTAGGCGTTCTTTAGGTCCTAATCCGTTCCGTGCTCATGATGCTATTGGAGCCAAAGGTGCCAACTTCCTTACATGGTCATGTCTGCATCATTTGAGTGAAAAGTATGGAGAATTATTCAGACCAACTTTTGAACTAGAATATCATAAAGAGTCTGGTCAAAATTGGTATCCTCTGAATCATTTACGTCCATTAGTAAACTGGAAAATATCAGATGATGAGTTACAAGATATGGAAAAATGGATTTTAGGTCCATTAATTCAAATGACATCACTCATGCTCCATGAGAACCGTGGGCATCTTTCACATATAAATGCGATAGGTGAAATTTGTGCACAGTTTAGGTCAGGCTTACCTGCGATGATACGTCAACTTGGCAAAGATGAAGCAGTAAAAATAGTTGATGAATATCACAAATTACATCCTGAATCAAAATCAAGTTCATGGCATCCTGAAGTTTTTGATAAGATGAATGAGCCTGAGTGGCAACAACTGTATGTGAATGCTGAGCATGATGACAAAGTTGGAGTTATAACAATCAATCGTGAAAGTTATAATAAAGATGTTGATGTTGAGATGAATCGTGCTATTGATTGGTTGAAAGCTGAAAATATTACACGAGTTATTGTTACATCTGATTTTCATTTTTCAACACAATTAGTCGGTGCCGATACATCTGATTTTTATCCTGCTTTAGAAGATTTTGATAAAGGATATGAAATATCATTTAACTGGTCAACAACCGCAAGACGTCTGTATAGTGATTTTGAAGTTTCAGTTGGCTACCTTAATGGCAAACGTTGCTTAGGTGGAATGCTTGAACTTATGATGCACTGCCATTATGTTGTAGCAACTGACGATTGTCAAGTTGGTATGCCGGAAGTAACTCTCCCTGTGATTCCAGGTATGGAAGGCTGTCATTGGGCTTTTAGAAAAGCCAAAAAAGATGACTGGTCAAATATTTCTAACATGCTCTTTACTGGAAAGGCTGTCAAAGCTCCTCAAGCTGTTGGGTGGATGGTTGATTTTGCTGGCTCTGTAAATGATTCTTTGGAGATGGCATGGAAAATTGCATCTGGTCAAGAGCATGGTTTGGAAAAAAAAGAGATTGTAACGGATGGGTTGAAAGACATTTCATCTGCGTTGCAAGTTCCTGTTTCAAACGATCCAGTTGTTAGAGCTGCTAGAAAAGCAATTATGTTATGTGTTAGTGATGCATGTGAAGCGTCATTGTCTGATGCAATATCGGTACAGGCAAAACATTCTGCTACGTTTATGAGTTCTAAAGAATGTCAACGAGGTATGATAGGTTCAGAAGCTTACAAAATTATGAATGTTTAAAAGTTTTAGAGTAATATATAAATATTGCGACATTAAAAGTATACATTATTGTAAATATTTTACTATAAAAAAAAGTGAAATCTCTTGCTTTGTTTCGCATTCTAACATATTATTTACATGTATGCATCTATATAAATATGTATACGTTAAGACTACCTGTAAGCAAAAATAATATAATTTTTAAAATAATTTTAAAATTAGCTGAGTAACATTAGATAAATTTCTTAACTTTTATGTAATAGCTGATTATTTGAATCTATAATGATTTGTTTTATTAATATTATTGTTAGCTGGAAAGGACTCCGTGGATAATTCGAGTTATATAGAAATAATAAAAACAGCGAGAGAACTGTTTGAAGATTTAAGTTTTACTTATGCAAGTAAATGGAAACAAGAAAATAAATCTCGAAAGATAATTGGTTTTCTCCCTATATATATTCCTAGAGAAATTGTACATGCTGCCGAAATGTTACCTGTTGGAATTTTCGGAGCTGGTGATCGTATTCCTGTTATAAGGGGTGATGCATATTTTCAATCGTATATCTGCCATCTTCCTCGCACAGTGGTAGAACTTGCCCTTAATGGGAATCTTGATGACTTTGATGGATTTATTTTTCCATCTATATGTGATGTTATTAGAAACCTCTCTGGTATTTTTCAAATAAAAATCAAAGATAAATTTGTTCGCTACCTTGATTTTCCTCAGAACTTTGAAAAATCAATTGGTGGAACGTATTATCGTTCAGAACTTGAAAGATTAATTGATGATTTTGAAAAAATGAATAACGTCAAGATTACACCAGAAAAGCTAAATGCATCCATTGTGCTTTATAATGAAAACAGAAAATTACTTCAAGAGTTAGATTTCATCCGAATTAATAGCCCATATAAAATACCTGCCGTTGATTTTTATTTAGTGCAACGAGCTGGGAACGTGATGTCTGTTGAAGACCATAACGATTATCTCAAAAAGTTATTACCACTTTTACAAGAATCAACCAATGAACAAGAAGATAAAATCAGAGTTGTTGTCTCAGGTTCGTTTTGTGAACAACCTCCAATTGGTTTGATTAAAACTATCGAAAATGCCGGTTGTTATATCGTTGAAGATGATTTTCAGTTAGGGCATAGATGGTTCTCAAAAGATATTGATTGTGCATCAAGCGACCCAGTTGATGTACTTATAGATAGTTATCTGAATGACAGCACATATTCATCGGCTGTCTATGAAGGGGATACACCAAAGGGGGATTTACTTGCAGCTCGTGTCAAAGAACTCAACGCCGATGGTGTCATTTTTTGTGCACCAAGTTTTTGTGACCCTGCACTATTAGATAGACCTATGCTTGAAAAAGCGATGGATAGACATCACATTAAACATTCAAACTTTCAATACCACGAAAATCTAGGGCAGTTTCATGTTATTAAAGAACAAGCCGGCACCTTTGCCGATATGATAAAGCTTTGGGAGTAGTATATGGAAATTCAAATAGAAAATAGTATGATCAAGCAGAAACATATGCTTGCTGAACAATTTATAGAATTATCCCAAGTTAAAGAAACTGGTAAAAAAGTTGTATATACATTTGTACCCGGGAATCTTACTGAATTGATCTATGCCTTTGATATGTTACCTGTCTATCCTGAAATAAATTCTCTGCAATCAGGGATGCGACAAAAATCAAAAGAATATATTCAAGAAGCTGAAGATATGGGCTACTCTGAAGATGTCTGTTCCTATGTGAAATGTGATATTGGAATGATGCTTCAAGGGAATATAGGACCTACAGGACAACAACTTCCAGAACCTGATATTTTGCTATTAAGTTATACTGGTTGTTTTGTATTCATGAAATGGTTTGAAAATTTAAAACAACTTTACCCAAACGCCGAAGTTGCAATGCTGCATATTCCATACCAAGAAGCTGGTAAAATGGAACCGAGTGCAATAACTTATATTAAAGAGCAGTTAAAAAACGAAGTTATTCCAAAGTTTGAAAAAGTAAGTGGTCAAAAATTTGATAATGATAAACTTGGTGCGAAGATGGATCTTTCAGCACAAGCTGAAGATTTGTTAATCGAAGTGTTTGACTCTGCCAAACATACACCTTCACCAATTGATGCCTATTTTGGTGGTGTCTATTATATAGGTCCGATTTTTACTGCCTTCCGAGGGAGCCAGGATTGTCTTGAGTATTATCAGGAACTTTTAAAAGAAGTAAATTATCGAGTAGTAAATAAATTGGGTCCGATTACCCCAGAAGGGTATATGAAGGAAGAAAAATTCCGACTGGTCGTAGAGGGTCCTCCAAACTGGACACATTTTAGAGGTTTCTGGAAAATGTTTTACGATATTGGGGCAGTTTTTGTTGGCTCAACCTATACAAGGGTTGGGGGAGTTTATGATGATGGATTCAGACATAGCTCTAAAGATTCTCTTAAAAGTATGGCAGAGTATTGTCTTGGTTGTTATACAAATAGAAATCTTTCACAAAGAATTGATTTTATTGAAAACTTTATTACACGATATAAAGCTGATGGTTTCTTAGTCAACTCTATTAAAAGTTGTAACTCCTTTTCAGCTGGACAACTTGTTATGATGCGTGACTTAGAGGAACGTCTTGGAATTCCCGTAGGCTTTATCGAAACTGATTTAGTCGACCCTCGGTATTATTCTTATTCTAATATAAAAAACAGGCTTGATTCCTTTTTCCAAATGCTTGACCAACGCCAAACTTTTAATGTTGGCAATGATAATTTGTCAGATGATGTGTTAACATAACAGAAAATAACTAATAAGTTTATGAGGAAAGAAATGAACGTTTTCCTTGGTGTAGATTTAGGCTCGACAACATCCAAAGCTGTTATTGTTGATAGCAGCGGGGATATTATTGGACGTGGTATTACAAATACTCGTTCCAACTATGAAGTAGCCGCACAAATAGCTCAAGATGAAGCAGAATTTAACTCTCGCTTTACTTTGTTACATCGAAAACTCAAATCAGAATCAAACGATGCTGTTGATTGGGATTCTCTTATTAATCAACTTGAAAATAGATTCCATTATCTGCAGTATCAGTATAGATATAATAGATTAATGGATGTCATGTTTGAAAATGCTGCTCAATTGGAAGATAAAGATCTTTCTAAAGTTGCAACTACTCTTCTTAATAAATATAAAGAAAGTATGCTATTAGAAGTTAAAGAAAAATTTCTCTCAAGTACAATTTCATCATCATCTGAATTTTTCAGAGACCTTTTTTCTGCAAGCTATATGAGTACTCTTCAAAATGAATATAAAGATTATTATGATCAATTAGTTGCTCTCTATGATCGTTCGATTACTCCTGTAGAAAATGAAAAGTTAAACTTTGATTTTTCTGACTTGGCAGAACAAGCTGTTGAACTTCTACCTGAAGATTCGTATCAGAGAGAAGATAGTTTTAGAAAAAACCTTGAAGATATCGAGTCCTTTTCTTTAGAGCCATCTGATTATATCGGAACAGGGTATGGCAGGCAGTTACTTCCATTTGAAGAAATACATATAAAATCTGAAATTTTATGTCATGCTATGGGTGCCCATGCGATATTCCCTGAAACACGAACTGTTTTAGATATAGGTGGTCAGGACACAAAAGCTATTCAAGTTGATAAATACGGCTTGGTAACAAGTTTTCAAATGAATGACCGTTGTGCTGCTGGTTGCGGAAGATACCTTGGGTATATTGCTGATGAAATGAGTATTTCTGTCGGTGAATTAGGACCTATGGCAATGAAAGCAGACCATGAAGCAAACATATGTTCAACATGTACAGTTTTTGCCGGAGCAGAACTTCGTGAGTATCTCAATTTGGGTGAGAAAAAAGAAAATATTTTAGCTGGTTTACATAAAGCAATCGTGCAACGAGCTTTTGGACTTCTTGCTCGTTCAGGCGGTGTTCGAAATGAATTCACCTTTACAGGCGGAGTTGCACGTAACCAAGCTGTAGTTAAATATGTCTCACAAATGGTTGAGCAAAACTACGGTAAGCTCACAATTAATTGTCACACTGATTCTATTTTTATGGGTGCTTTAGGTGCGGCTTTATTTAGTGCAAGAAGGAAATAATAGTCATGGGATATACTTTGGGAATTGATGTCGGTAGTAGCTATATAAAAACTGCTTTAATTGATTATAGTGAAAATTCAAAAATTATTGAAATTACAAATGAAAAAATTCGAAAAAGAAATCCTACTAAACTTATCAATAAAGTTGTAGATGATATTCTACAAAGAAATAATTTATTATATGATGACATTTTGTATGTAGCATCTACCGGAGAGGGTGAACTAGTAGAACGTAAGCGTGGTCACTTTTATTCCATGACAACGCACGCCAAAGGTGCATTCCATTTTCACTCTGAGATAAAAACAGTTGTTGATATGGGAGCTCTCTTTTGCCGAGTCATGTCACTTGAATCAGGTGCTCGTGTAAAAAATTATGCTATGACAGGACAGTGTGCTTCTGGGTCTGGACAGTTTTTGGAAAATATAACACGTTACTTAGGTGTGACGATTGATGAAGTGGGACCATTATCACTAGAATCAAAAGAGCCAGCCAAAATGAGTGGTATTTGTGCTGTACTTGCAGAAACTGATGTTATCAACATGGTTTCACAAGGGATAAATACTGCCGATATCATCAAAGGTATACATCAATCAATTGCACGACGTATTATCTCATTGCTTAGTAAATTAAAAGTTGAATCGCCGGTTGCTTTAACTGGTGGTATGTCTCAAGATGTTGGCTTGGTAGAAGTTATTAAAGAGATGGCAAGTGATCGAAATCTAAATTTGGAAATTATTGCTTCTGATAATTGTTATGCTACCGGTGCAATAGGAGCTGCCTTATGGGGAGGTTTTAGGCATTATAAACTTTTAGAAGAGAGTGTTACTCAATGAGTGACAGAATAATACATGGAGCAAACGAGCTTCCGCCTTATCATCAAAACCTTGCTTTAATGCTTAATGATAATGCGCAGCGATTTGCAAACAAGCCTGTATATCAAGAAGTGCATGATAACGAATATGTTACTCTCTCTTGGAAACAATTTCAACATAATATCTCAGCACTTCAATCCTCATTACAGGATTTAGGATTTAAAGCTGGAGATCATCTTGTAGTTAGTTCAGTAAATCGTCAAGAAATGTTAGAAATTGAAATGGCGGTCATGTCAATGGGAGCCGTTTATATACCAATATTCCCAGGTTATCCCGCTGATCAGACAAATCGATTAATCCGATTTTGTGATCCGAAGTTTGTTGTTGTATCTGATATGAATCAATTTCAGAAACTTGAAAATCCAAATGAATTCGAAAGAATTATATATTTTAATGAAATAGAAAATAAGCAAAATGCAAATTGTATTTATTATAAGTCACTATTAGAAACGACTCCTAAATGTTCGGAAATTCAAGGGAGTAGTGTTGAGCCAGATTCTATTTCACTTATGATGTATACTTCTGGAACGATGGGAAAACCTAAATGTGTTATGCTAACACATAAAAATATTCTTTCACAACAAGCTGCGATGAAATTGTTATGGAGTTTAAATTCTGATGACAGATTTTTGTCATATTTGCCTTGGCATCATAGTTTTGGTGGGATTTATGAGAAGTATTCAGCTATAACCAATGGTGCAGTCTTATCATTAGAACATAGTTTTGGGAAAGACTTAGATGTACTTATTGAAAACTGGAAGAAAGTGAAACCAACAACATTCTTCTCTGTTCCAAAGATATATCAAGGTATTATAACTCGTTGTATGCAAGACCCTGATGTTGAAAATATTTTTTTTCATGACCAACTTAAGTTTATCTTTACAGCCGCAGCTCCACTCCCAAAAAATATTTCTGATGTTTTTGAAAAACGAAATATTCCTATTTTTGAAGGATGGGGGTTAACAGAAACAACTCCTTGTTGTACAGTAACGGATCCTAATGTCCTACGTAAAGAAAGCATTGTAGGTAAACCTATTGCTGGAGTTTCGCTTTCATTATCTGACGAAAATGAAATTAAAGTTAAAGGTCCAAATGTAATGAAAGGCTATTATAACAATACCGAGGAGACCCAAAGAGTCCTCAATGGTGATGACTGGTTTTATACAGGTGATGTCGGTAGTTTCGAAGAAACTGGGCTGAAACTAATTTCAAGAAAAGATCGAATATTTAAATTAAGCAACGCCGAAAAAGTTGTTCCTTCAGAAATTGAAAATCTAATGATTAAAGATTGCCCTTTTCTATCGCATGCTTTTGTGGCTGGTTCAGGGTGTGAACATCCTGTTATTTTACTTTTTCCAAACAAACAACTTTTATCTGATAAATCTAATTTAACAGATATGAAAGATGGTTGTGATTGCCCAAAAGGTTGCGAAGAATTTGCAAAATGTCTTGGACGATGTGTCCAAAAGATGAATGAATCACTTGACGCTAAATATTCCCAAGTCAAGAAAGCAATGCTTTTGGATTATGAATTATCAATTGAAAATGAAGAGCTGACTCCTTCGATGAAACTTGCTCCTAATACTGTGGCAAAAGTATTCAAGGACAATATTGATTATTTGTATGGTGATAGAGATGATATTATAGATGGCGATAAAGTTTACTTAATAGATTTAGAGTAGAATATGGCTCAATTAAAAGCACAAAAAAAACTAAAGAAGATTTTAGAAAATTATTTTGTCAATATGAAAGAACCAATTGCTTGGTGTACTTCTGCTGGTCCAGCAGAAATTTTAAGAGCTTTAGGTTTTGATGTGTACTTCCCTGAAAATCATGGGGCGATGCTTGGAGCTTCGAGACTTGCCGGGAAATATATACCGAAAGCACATCAAGCAGGCTTTTCTGGAGAAATTTGTTCATACCTTACATCAGACATTGGTGCTTATCTAGTCAATGAAACACCTCTTACAAATGCGTATGGACTTAAGTCGATTCCAAAACCAGATATGATTGTATTTAATACAAATCAATGCCGTGAGGTTGCAGAGTGGTTTAACTACTACGCACGAGAATATGATTGTCCTGTTGTTGGTATTTACCCTCCTCGAAATTTAGAAGATGTCGCCAAGGCAGATATTGATAATGTTGTTGCTCAATTTGAAAAAGTTATCTCTGTTGGTGAAGAAGTACTTGGGGAAAAATTAAACCCAACAAAATTAACAGAAGTCCTATCTATGAGTTGTGAAGGTAGCAAGCTTTGGAAGCAAGTTTTAGAAACTGCACAAAGTAAACCATCACCACTTACTTTTTTTGATGGGACAATTCTAATGGCTCCAATTGTAATGTTACGAGGAACACAGATTTGTGTTGATTTTTATAAAGAAACTCTGGATGAACTAAAGGGGCTTGTTAAGACACCAAATAAAGATTCTAATAATACAAGCGATCAGATAAGACTCTATTGGGAAGGTATGCCGATATGGGGACGACTAAGGACTATGGCACAGTTTTTTCAAGAGAATAATACTTTTGTGGTTGCATCCACTTACTGTAATAGTTGGATATTTGATGATTTTAATATAAATAACCCACTTGAGTCAATGGCTTCAGCATACACTAAAATTTTTATCAATCGTGGTGAGAATGTAAAATTAGATTATATGAAAAAAATGTTAAAAGAGTTTGATATTGATGGCATTATTTTTCATGATTGTAAAACTTGTTTTAATAATACAAATAATAGGTTTGGTCTTCCAAAACGATTAAAAGATGCTACAGGAATCGATACCTTAACAATTGATGGTGATCTCAACGATTTACGGTTTTTCTCCGATGGACAATCTCAAACCAAGCTTGAAACTTTTATTGAACTAATTAAAACGAAAAAAGAGAGTCTATAATATAGAGGTGAAATATGTCTGAAAATAATAACAACAACGGTAAAAGTAATTTACGAATTGGCGTTGTTGGAATGGGTCCCGTTGGTGCTGCCTTAGGAGCTCATCTGATTGAAGCTGGAGCATTTGTTGTCCTTTGTGATTTAGTTCATCAAAAAATGGATGTAATCAAAAAAAAAGGAATTGTTCTCAAATTTAAGTTCGAAAAAAAAGTTAAAGTTTCTGACGTATGTTATTCTATTCAAGAACTTCAAATGTATGATCTCGACTTAGTTATCTTTGCTGTAAAAACCCCTGTTTTAAAAAAAGTGGTTAGCCAGCTAAAAGAGATTGCAACTGATAAGATGTTTGTCATGGTAGCACAAAATGGTATTGACAATGAAGTCATCGTTGCCCGTGAATTCACAGACCAAAGAACTCTTCGTATGGTTATTAACTATGCTGGTAATATTTCTGAAAACATTGTGCATGTCAGTTTCTTTAATCCACCCAATTATCTTGCTGCCCTCATGCCTCAGGGAGAAGATATTGCACAGCAAGTTACAGACTTATTAAATTCTGTTGACTTAACAACTGAAATTCCTGAAGATATTGTAGATCATGTCTGGGAAAAAGCAATATTAAATGCTGCTCTGAGTGCCGTATGTGCAATTACCAGAAAAACAATGAAAGAAGTTATGGATTTTCCATTGACTCTTGATTTAGTAGAAGCTCTTATTGATGAATCTGTGAGGATTGCTGATAAAGAAAAAATTGAATTAGGTAAAAAATTCAGAAGATTTTCAATGAGGTATTTAAAAAATGCCGGACATCACCGTCCTTCAATGCTTGTTGATCTTGAGAATGGTAACAAAACTGAAATTGACTTTTTAAATGGCAAAATCGTTGAATATGGAAGAAAGCATTATTTGCCTACTCCATTAAATCAATCTGTGACAGCATTAGTACACTTACTGGAACACTTACAGGACTAAAATTAGATAAAAATTATGAACAATCACTTTTTAGGAATAGACCTAGGCTCTTCATATACTAAATTTGTTGTTGTTAATGACATGAGTGAAATTCTATTTGATGAAACTATACAAACATTAAGTAGAAACCGACAGTCGTTTGAAAATACTAGGACTGAAATAGGATCACGGTTTAATGTTATTAAAACTTGTACCACAGGGTATGGTCGGAGCAGTTTTAAAGGTGATATGCAAAAGACAGAACTTATCTGTGCCGCTAAAGGTGTTTCTTCATATTATCAGATACATAAATGTATTATAGATATTGGCGGTGAGGATATCAAAATAATTGAATGCGGACCCGCAGGTGAAGTTATAAATTTCATCATGAATGACAAATGCTCAGCAGGTACTGGAACTTTTATTACAGAAATCGCCGAAAAAGCTGAAATTGAAATTCATGAAATGAATGCTCTAGCAAGAAACTCTACGAATGATAAATTGATAAACAGTTTTTGTACTGTTTTTGCAAAAACAGAAATTCTTGGATGGAAGTTTAATGGGGTTTCGGTTGAGGATATTTCTAAAGGTATATATCTTTCTATAGTAGATAGAATCTGCAAACTTCCCGTAATGCAAGGTATCCCCATTTATTTATGTGGTGGAGTTATTTCCTACCACCCCTACTTAAAAGATTTACTAAAGAATGAATTTAAATGTGAAGTTGAAAGTATTCCAAAGCCGCAGATAGCTGTAGCTTTGGGAGCAGCACTTATAGCACGTGAAGAATATAAACGTTGCACAAATTAATTATTAATGGAGATAAATATGATAGATGTAAAAGCATATCAAATGATTGCCAAAGATAAACCATTTGAAAAAATTGTTTACAAAATTTCAGATATTAAACCGGATGAAACACTAATTGAAATTTCCGGTTGCGGAGTTTGTAGATCGGAAGAGCACACGTCTGAACTCCAGTCACACTGATATATCTCGTATGCCGTCTTCTGCTTGAAAAAAAAAATTACAAAAACAGAAATTTTATTATTTTCCATAAATTTCACTACCCCCTCACTCTTCATCTATCTCTCTTCTTTTTACACCTCTCCCCTCCCCCTCCCTCCCCCTCTCCTTCCACCTTCCCCTCACCCATACCCCCCCCACTCTTCTCCTATCACGCTCCTCCCCCTCTCTTACCCTTTCTCTTCTTCCTCTTTCTTTTCTTTCCTCTCCTTGTTACCCCTCCCTTC
>CAJVYT010000004.1 GCA_913009765.1 uncultured candidate division Zixibacteria bacterium | reverse complement strand
CGATATCTTTTAGTACGTTCTTAGCAAATTCTTTCGATTTCCCTGCTGCTATTCTTTTTCGTTTACCCTTCACACTTACATCAATATACCAAGTATCTTTTCTTTTATATAATTTTCCCATATAAAACCTTCCTAATGTCACAAAATTGACACAAACGACTTTTAGCTCAAACAGAACCTATCGCCCTACACTCTTAAGTATATGTTATTTTATGGGTTATGTCAATATGAATTATTTTAATGGCGGAAGGGGTAGGAATCGAACCTACCGAGGACAAGATCATTGCCCCCCACACGGCTTTGAAGACCGGGACCGCCACCAGACGACATCCACTTCCAGCGACAATATATATAAAATACATGGAGTGGCAATTGAATTAATTATTGTTTTTGATAGAAAACTTACATCAATCTTCAACAGGATCAACATGTACAATAACACGAACTAAATCCTCAACTTCTTTAATCACTGATTCTTCAACGTTATCAGCAATTACATGACCTTCCCAGACCGTTATTTCAGGATTAACCACAATATGAATTTCAGAGAAGATTTGTCCCCCTGAAAAACGGGCATGGATATCATGTGCATTTATCACACCATCGACTGATTGAGCAGTATGTTTAATTTTATCTAACACATCTTTATCAGGAGCAGTATCAACAACCTCTTTGAGTGCCATCCAAACCATTTGACCGCCTGCCCGAAAAATAAAATATGAGACAAAAAGCGAGGCTAGTGAATCGGCAAGATACCAATTATGATTTATATACACTCCCCCGATTCCAATAAGCACTGCCACCGATGAAAGAGCATCAGTACGGTGGTGCCAAGCATTTGCTATCAGAAGCATACTTTTCAACTTTTTACCAATAATCACAGTATACCAATACATAGCTTCTTTCACAGCAATCGAGATAAATGCTACCATAATGGTAAAAAGAGTTGGTTCTGCTTTTTGGTGTTCATAGAGTACTGTAACAGAGTTGTACACAATACCAACACCGGCACCAATTAGCAGAATACCAACAATCATACTTGAGATGGTTTCTATTCTTCCGTGTCCAAAAGGATGGTTTTCGTCGGCATCTTTTGAACCCCATTTTAATCCAAAGAGAACAATAAAATCTGAAAATAAATCAGAAAGTGAATGAATACCGTCAGCAATAAGAGCCTGACTTTTTCCTAATACTCCTGCATATATTTTAAATGTTACGAGAAAAATGTTAGCTACAATACCTACGACTGTAACTATGAGACCTTGACCAAATTTGTTTGATTTATCTATCATATTTTAATAATACTAAAAATTAAAAGCGATGGTTAATAAAAAATCCGACTGTAAAGAATTTACAATCGGATAATTTTCCTACCCCTATTTTGAACGATAATTGAATAGAGGGAAATTTCTTGAGAAGAAATAACCCGTATCCCCTGATTCAATAATCTGTTTATATATATCGGACAAAAGATGTCGAAACTGAAGACTTGTTGGAAATCTTTGTGGAAAATCATACTGTAATATGTTAAGTTATTGTAGTTTTTAGTATTACACCGACTAAACCGATGCTATCGGCATTTTTTGGGGGTCATCAATAAGTATTGATTCTTTGATAAAATAAGATTCGGCATATTTTACACCGGCTATTTGACCAAGAAATTTTGCTTTTGTTTCCATATAATCAAAGACATCTATACCGGGTTGAAAAATTCGTTTTGCTTTTTCAGGTTGGTCAAATTGTGATTTATATGCTCTGACAGTATCACATTTTTGCTTAAAACTATCTGAGATATCAACGAGAAAAGAAAAATCCGCAGTACGGGAATATGAAATATAAACTATTTTACGAGGTCGATGCGGCTCACCGGTAAGGTTAATTTTTTTTAGTCCTGACAAAAAACAGGCATCGTAACCAAGTTTTGTACATGCCAGATGGTCAGGATGTCTTTGTTCCCAATGCGGAAGTATGATAAGTTCCGGTTTTGTATCTCTGATTACCTGAGCAATTTTTAATTTATTTTCCTGATTATATTCGACTGCCGAATCAGCCATAGAAAGATTATTTCGATACGTTAATCCCATAATTTCTCCGGCAGTAATTGCTTCAGCATCGCGGTCAGCCTGAGTTCCAAAAGTCCCCATCTCTCCTCGTGTAAGATCCAACGCACCTGTTTTACGTCCTTGCTTAGACATATTTATCAAAAGACCTCCGCAGGTAATTTCAATATCATCAGGATGGGCAGCAATTGCTAAAGCATCAAGATTTTCCACGTAAGACATCCTCGTAGTATGATTCATAATCTGAGATTATTTTTTGAGAATTAAACCTATCATAAGCTATTTTAGCGGCATCTTTTTTAAATGCTGCTAAACGGGTAAAATCTTTCAAAAGAGAAATTGATGCCCGTGCCATCGAAGTAGTATCACCAACCGGCAGAAGAAATCCATTTTTGTAATCATCAACAACTTCAACTAAACCGGTTCCTTGCGTACCAATAACCGGCACACCGCATGCGAGTGCTTCAAGAGCTGCCAAACCAAAAGATTCTTCTTCTGACGGAAGTAAAAATAGGTCAGAACATGGAAGAACTGCTTCTACCCTGCTTTGGTTTCCCAAGAAAATAACCTTGTCAGTAAGACCTTTTTTTGTCACTTGTCGGCGAGCCAAAATTGTATCAGGTCCTTCACCGATTAAAAGAAGCTTTGACGGTACCTCAGCAGAAATTTTATCAAAAATATCAATAACATCAAGCGTCCTTTTGACAGGTCTAAAATTAGATACATGCGTAATAAGAGCTTCACCTTCATTTGCAAATTCAGATTTTATACATTGTGTAGATTTTGGTTTGAACCGTTTTTCATCAAAAAAATTATAAACTACCCGAATATCCTGTTTGATTTTAAATACTTCTTTCGTTTCATCAGCAAGATATTTTGAAACAGCTGAAAGACCATCTGATGCGTTGATAGAAAAGCGTGTTATTTCGTAATAGGAAGGGTCAGAACCAACCAAGGTAATATCGGTACCGTGTAGAGTTGTTATAATTTTTGGTTGTTTGGCATCACCATTCAAAAGCTGTTTTGCCAAAAATGCACAAGCCGCATGAGGAATGGCATAATGTACATGCAGCACATCTAAATTATAATTACGGGAAACTTCTGCCATTTTGGCTGCGAGCGTTAAAGTATACGGAGGATATTTAAACAATGGATACGCTGTTGTTTCAACAGCATGATACATAAGGTTCGCTTGAAAATCATCAAGACGAAACGGCATGGCATACGAAATAAAATGTACCTGATGCCCTCTGGCTGCTAACTGCAGACCAAGTTCAGTTGCAATAATACCTGACCCACCGGCAACAGGATAGCAAGTAATACCAATAACCATTTATTCCTCCATCTCGGAGATATATATTAATTTGTGACTTGATTCTTCTGAATCTATTTGGTCATATAAAAATGATATAAATTCAAATCCATAACGAGAAATAAAATATGAAATATTGACAATTCGCTCTTGGAAAGTTCTCATCGGGTATAGAGCATGCCAAAGTTTATAAATTCTTTCTCTGCTTTCTTTTGATCTTTTCTTGTGTGCGGAAAAGACTTTTCCCTCAAATGAGTTTAAGGTGTAATCAATCTTCCCCATTATCTGCTTTGCAAACGGTTCAAGTGATTTATCAAAAGTAAGAGATTCTTCGGTGAAGTCTTCAAAATGACATTTAATATGATTTTTAAGCGACTGGAATTTATGTTCTATATCTTCAGGAAATGATTCAGCAAGGATACGATTTATCACATTTTCAATATCACCGACTAAATCTTCAAAATGTATCTCATGAGTTTCCATAAGGTTTTGGTACCGTTTTTCTACAACCGTCAGAGTAGGACGTGCTTTATATAATGGAGTGACTAAACCAAAGAGAGCAAAAATCTTATTTATTTGTGCAAGATATGCAATCTCAGAGGCTCCCCCTTTTTGACTTACAATTGGAAAAAGTAACGATTGCCAAATAGGACGTGTCATAACATCAGGGGAAAATTTTTCAGGATGTTCTGCTATTTCATCAAGTATTTCTTGTTTCGTAAATGTTTTTTTTTCAACGGTAAATTTATCACCTTCGCTCAAAACAGGTTTCCGTCCATTCAGATTGAAAAACAAATGGGCAGAATTTTCTTTCTTTTCAACCTGTATATGATAACCTTGAGACTGAATTTGATTGTTGGTCTCCGAAAGAATCTCATGGAGTTGATCCTGTTTTTCAATAATAGATTGAAAAAAATTAACGGACATTTTTTTAACATGCCTGTCACCGGGGGAGAATAAAACCAATCCATACTCTTTTGTAAGCTGAGCCATAAGTTTTCCAAAAGAAACAGCATAGTTGTCAGACTGTGCATAACATCTATCTATTAAATTATAGAGTTCTTCTGTAAAATCGGTATCACCTAACGATTTGTACAGAGTAGCTTTTGCTTTGTTCAACTCTTCAGCGTTTTCAAATAGGAGTTCAGAAGTTGGAAGTTCAATTTCGGGAGTAACATCATACGTTGATTTTACAATCTGAGATAATCTATCTAAAGTATAAGTATGATTGACCTCTTCATAATCATGGTCATCACCTGCGATCCAAAAAATTGGAATCACCGGCTGCTGCAACTGTTTTGAATAAAGTTTTGCCGATTTAACAATAGCCAAAGCCTTAATCATAATCAACAGCGAACCGCCAAATAAACCTGCTTGTTGACCGGTAGCAATACAGAGTGTCTTTTCATCTTTTAATAGTTTAATATTATCAAAAACTTTTTGTGATGCTCCAAAAAGTTTATTTTGGTCTGTTAAAATATCGGCAATCTCATCACGATTAAATTTCTGACCCTTGAGCTGTACGGCAACAGATTTTAAAGACTGTGCAGTGTAAAATTCATCAATGCCATCTTTTTGCATAAGGAAATCTAAATAGATATCAGAATAACCAAGAGTTTTGTTCGGCTTGATAAATGTTGACATAATATTACTTTCTTGTTCCTAAATTTTTATACTTATATAACTTTGTTTTTCTCAAGATGTTTCAAAAATAATACGAATTTTATAGGTTTTCTTTATAAGAATATAAAGTAATTAAATCCATTTTTTTTTGCGGAAAAATAACACCAAGCCAAAACTAATAAAAAACATAAATAGAATTGCTGCAATATAACCGTATTCAGACTCAAGTTCCGGCATATATTTAAAATTCATCCCCCATAATCCGACCAAAAATGTCGGTGGAATAAAAATAACAGTAAAAATTGTCAAAAACTTTATTATTTCATTCGTTTTTGTAGATACAGAAGAATAATATACTTCTAACGACGAATTCAAAATTTCTCGATGGAAATCAGCAATATCGTTGATACGAACCAAATGATCATAAATATCTGAAAAATAAACAGCTGCCGTTTTACTGATTAATGAAAAATGTTCTTTGGACAACCTACTTAAGGCTTCTCTTTGCGGAAGAACTATTCGTTTGAGATGCACAATATCACGGCGAAGGGTAAAGATTGATTTGATGGTATCTTCATCAGCCTCACCCAAAACATCATCTTCAACTTGATCAACATCATATTCCAAAATATCCAACGTTGTATTATAGTTATCAACAATAGTATCAATAACCGCATGGAATAAAAAATCAGCCCCACGACCAATTAGCCGTTCATCTCGGGCAGCACGATGATAGAGATAATCAAAAATCCTGTGTTCATCATAATGTACAGTCACAAGTGTATTCTTTGAAAGGAATAGATCTATCTCACCAATTTTGAGTCCCTCTTCTTTTCCTACATAATCAACAATTTGAAATACCATAAAAATATATTTGGCATAATCATCAATTTTGGTGCGAGGTTTTTCAGAAATTACATCTTCAATAGCCAATGGATGAAAAGTAAAATCATGAGTTAAAATAAATGATTCCTGGTCAGTCGGTTTGCAAAGGTCAACCCAAAGAAGAGAATTTTCCACCGCAGCCAATGTATCAAAATCAGCAATACCGTCGATTACTTTAACTTCTCTATCCGGTATGTAATGAAATGATTTTATCATCTGGTTGCCTCGTTTTCAATTAGAGAACCGTCTTCTGAAACTTTATCAAACATATTTTCATCTTCATGTTCTGCTTTTATTTCACTAATAGAAACTTTTTCTAAATGCATATAAATATATCCTAATATACCCGTAGGTATAAGGTCTAAAAGATGTAAAGCAAGAGCAAATAAAACAGCATCGGAACGTCCGACAGAAAAAGCAGCTAATGAAGTTGACACGGCAACCTCAAATGTACCGGCATTTCCCGGAGTAATTGGAATCATAAGTGCCACTGTATTGATAATCATAATAGATGCCGCCGCCGCAAAAGGAAGTTCAAATCCAAATGCTTTCAACAGAAAATATACAACCAGCGTATGAGTTATCCACGACGCAATTGAATAGGCGAGCGAACCAAAAAAATGTTGGCTTGATTTAAGTAGATTTATCCCTTTCACAAACGAGCGAATAAACTTTTTTAACCCGATATAAAAACTTGGCCAACGGGGTTTGAGCCTTTTTTGCATACTGTTTTCAAGACTATATTGAAAATGCAGAATAAGATATAAAATTATTATCATTATAAAAGTAATTGATGCAATAAAATAACTTACAAAACGATATTTCTCAGGAAATACAAACGCAATTGATGTCATCAAAAGAAACAGGATTAAGCTGAGTGAATCAAACAGTATCTCTAAAACTATCGTTGAAAAAATAAAGGATTTTTTGAGTCCTTCTTTTTTTGAAAACAAAAACATCCGACCGACTTGTCCGGTCAACATCGGCATAACAATATTTAGAATTTGACCGGCAGAATAAAGCGACAAAGCCCGCCAGGCTTTCATAGGTTTTTGCTGTGAGAGCATCAATTTCCATCTGAATCCTTTTGAAATAATAAATCCATATGAAAATATAAATGCTAATAGAAGGTACCAATAATCAACTCTTTGAAAAAGAGCTTCCACATCTTCAATTCTAATATCTTTTACACAAAATATAAGTAAAGCGACTGCTATTAAACTGCCCCAAAATTGTTTCTTTTTAAAAATTGCCAAAACACACCTATTTATTCAGAGTTATTCAGGTTAAAATAGATATTTGAGTCGGCAGTGTCAATCAAATAAAATCAATAAGTATGTACGATAACCTGTTAGAATTCAGCGATTAACCCTTTTTTAATCCATCCCCGACGTTTATTTTCAAAAAGAACATTATAAAAATCTGAAGACTCAGAAAGAATTTCAACAATTAGTCCGGGAGCCGCCTCAAGTTCAACATCTGATTGTTCTGAAGCACCCGTATAAACTGTTGAATCCTCAGCAATAATAACTGCCCGTTTAGTCAGGTATTCATAACGATATTTGAATGTTGTCAGACCGGATGTAACCAATAAAAACAAAAGAGTCACAACTATTCCGACTCTTACAATCGAAATATTATAGCCCATTCCAAATCTTAATATTAGAGTAAACATAAAAAATATAAAAACAAATGATGTTGTCCATGCTAAAAACGATAGTTTATAACTATCCACCAAAGATGCCAAAAACGATGTAACCGGATTTAATTCGACCCCCTCCATTTGTACTGATGAGAAACGTTGGGCAAATTCTAAATTATGACGGATTGCAGAATCATCTGGTGCCAGCCGTTTTGCTTTCATATAATACAAAACAGCATGCCCAAGATCACCATTTTTAAAATAGGCATTCCCTAAATTAAAATAGAGTGCCGCTGATTCTATATTATTGTTTAAAATCTGTTTGTACGATTCTATCGCTTTGGCATACTCTTTTTGTTCGTACTGCTTATTCCCTTCTTTAAACAAAGAAGTTTGAGCGGAAACAGTCGAAACAAAAATCAATATATATGTAAACATCAGCATAAATTTTTTATTCAAAAGACACCCCCGACATATCTACCATAATGTTCTGAGCTTTATCCAAATCTGCATTTATATTCTCTTGGGTCATTGAAGATGAAGCATATCTTGCAAAATCTGAGTGTTTCAAAAGTTCTTCAATTTGACTAATAAGCTCAGGCTCGGCATTTTTTTCTGTTAAAAGAGTTTTAATACTATCAATAGTTAAACCGTGCGGTGAGATATTCATTTTGTCAGCGATGAACGAAGTAACGGCAGCATAAATTTCCACATAAAATTCGGCTGCTGAATTTGTATGGGCAATTGATTTAGCTTTTGTAAGTCTTCGTTTTGCTTCCCGTAAAGCAGCTTTTGAACGGGCAAGACCAACATCTCCGGCAAATTTTTCTTTTCGAACTCGAACAGCAATCATCCCAGCAAAAATCAAAAGCGGTACTGTATTTACAAATATATACAATGGGTCATGAAGTACCAGATGACCTATCGGTTGTGTTTTACCTATATTTTCTTTTATATATTGAATATCTCTTGCGTTAGAACTGATTGTTAAATTAGGTGCCGTATAGGGAACATCGCCTGAGGCTACATACCCCTCAGGTTTTGTCACTTTCAGCTTTATCGGTTTTGTTGCGATATGTTTATATCTTTTTGAAGCAGGGTCAAAATAGTTATAGGTAATCGCCGGTATTTCAATATCCCCCGGACGTTTTGGAATAAAAACTTCTTCAAATATTTTTGTTCCGCCAATTTTATTGCCGGCCTTAGATATATTTTCTGATGTTGATGCTTTATAAATTCTAAACTGCTCGTCAAGTTTCGGCATTTTAGGCTCTGCGACTGATTTAATATTTCCTTTACCGGATATTTTTATTGTCACAGAAAGCGGCTGATTTGCTTCAATTGTTTTTTTATTTACAGATGAAGAAATAGTAAACCGACCTATCGTTCCGCTAAAATCATCAGGTTTTCCATTTTGAGGCAATGGTTTTACTTTTATTTTCACAAGATTACTGCGAATGGAAACCTCTTCCCCACCGCCAAATAACCCGCCAAAGAGACTAGTACGTCTGCGTGACTGTCTCTTTGATTGAACCGTAGTACGAATCATCGCTCTCCCAATTTCAAGTTCTCCTATTTGAGTTGGAAAAAGTGCATATTTACGTTCTATAATTTTATACTGACGGTTGTTAATTCTCTGCGAGTAAGGTGTTTTATTACCTATTAGTTCAGTCCAAAACCCGGTTGTTGTAGGTTCTGTTAATTCAGGCTGCCCATAAAATTGAACGGAGATGTAAAACTTTAATGTGAGTGTAATTTGTTCATTCACGTAAGGATTTTTATTATCTACAATAGCCTCTAAAAAATAATCTTTTGATTTACCGGATGCATTGACTGCACGTTTGGTGAGATCATTTGAAACTGTTGTGCCATCTTGCAATACAGTTAAATTTAATTTATTCCCTTTATATCGTTTATTATTATATACAGCAGAAATCTGGTCAATTGGAAATGTCCCCGGGCGTTTTGGCAGAAGTAAATAATTATAAGTCACTGATGTTTCGACAACACCGTTATTATACGAAAAATTTGATGACCTGCCGCGGGTTTCGATATCAAACATTGAAAATGTAGGAATATGCGGAGTCGGAAGATTTTGGCTGTCACCGGAAACAATTATTTGCAATACCGCCTGCTCATCCATACCTATTGTATCTCTGTCAAGAGAGACATCTATGTTAAAAACATTTTTATCCGCATGAACTTTTGACAGTATACAAAATGTTAAAAATAGTATGAGAAGCAGAGATTTTTTATACATATCGACTACCAATCATTCCCTTTGTATTCTTTCTGATTAGACACTGATCTTCTAAGTTTTTTCTGCTGTTTTGCTTCATCATCTTTGATACCGTTTAATATCCTTTCGGCATCTTCTTTAGACATAATTTTACCGGCAGCTTCTTTTCTTTTTCTTTCTTCCTGTTTTTTCTGCTCAGCTTCTTTCTTTTTCTGTGCTTCAGACTTTTCTTTTTTATCTTTACCGTCTTTATCTTTTTGGTCTTTATTTTGTTTTTGCTGGTCCTGTTGTTTTTTTTGATCACCTTGTTGATTCTGCTGCTTATTTTGGTCACCTTGCTTATCTTGTTCGCCTTGTTGCTGTTTTTGTTGTTTGTCTTGTTCTTTCTTGTCTTTATTTTGTTTTTGTTGGTCTTGATTATTTTTTTTATTTTTCATCTGCTCTTTGAGCATCTTGCGGGCGAGTTCTAAATTATATTTTGCATCCAAATCTTCAGGATTTATCATTAAAGAATTTTGATACGATGTTATCGCATTCTGATAATCACCCATTTGGTAATAGGTACTGCCTAAATTATAATGAGCCTGAGCTTCTAAGTTAAGGTCTGTAGTTTGCAGAGCCTTTTTATAGCTTTCGACAGCCTCTTTGTAATCTGCTTTCTGATTTAACGCTCCGGCAAGATTATATTCCAGTTCAGCCGATTTGGGAAGCTGCGGTTCGGCAGAATGATAATAATCTAATGCTTCGCTATATTTCTTTTCAGAAAATGCTTTATTACCTTTATTCACAATATCAACAAAATCATCTGCTGACACTAAGGAAACAGTTAAAACAGAAAAAAGTATTGTAAAAATTATCTTAAACATAAATAAGTATATCCTTATTTTTTCCTTTCAGAAAGGAAAAATTCTCCAACTATTAAAAAGAGTGCTAACAATAGAGGCCATTGGAATCTGTCATCATATCGAGTAACTAATGTACCTTCCTGTTCTTTTTTCTCAAAACCGGAAATTTTATCAAATATCTCGTCTAACTCTAATTCACCTGCGGTAGCAGCAAAATATTTCCCGCCTGTTGCTTGAGATATCTTTTTTAATACCTCATCATTTAACTTTGAGACGACAACTTCACCATCTTTATCCTTTTTATACCCAATCTGTTTATTATTACGGTCAAATATCGGGATAGGTTCCCCATTGGGATTACCTATACCAACCGTATATATTTTTATACCTTGTTGACGGGCTAAAGTTGCGGCTTTTTCAACTGCTTCACTATGATCTTCTCCATCAGTAAGTAAAAGTAGAACTTTATATTTTTTTGTCTTTTGGTCAAACATACGAATGGCTACATCCAGAGCCTGAGCAATTGAGGTTCCCTGTACGGTTACAGATTTGGTATTGACCGCATTTAACAATAATCGGGCTGAGGCATAATCTAACGTCAACGGACACTGCGGAAATGCTTCGCCTGCAAATGCAACTAACCCAAAACGGTCCCCCTTGAGACGGTCAATAATACCCTGCACTTCCTGCTTTGCTTTAGTAAGTCTGTTCGGTTTGATATCCTGAGCAAGCATTGAAGTTGAAATATCCAATGCAACAACAATATCAAGACCTTCTCTTTTTAATTTTTCCAAATGAGTTCCAAATTGCAAACGGGCAAGAGCAAAAACAATCAACGCCATACTCAAGAGAACTAATGTTGCTTTTGTACGCTGGCGAGCGAATGAAATATACGGTGCATTTTTCATTATCAACGGAATATCAGCAAATAAAGCAAGCAGCTTTTTCTTACGGGCTATTGCCCAATAAGCAAAAATCGCTAATAGTGCCACAAGTATAAATAGTAAAAAATGTATAGGTTCAGCAAAACGCATTATTCTATTTCCTTTTAAGGAAGTTTTCTTAAAACAGTATATGACAACAGCATCTCAAGAATTAGCAACAACAATCCAATATAGAGAAAATATTGAAAGAGTTCCACATACTCTACATGAGATGATGTTTTTACTTCAGTTTTTTCAAGTTTATCAATCAATGTATAAATTTCATCAAGTTCTTCTTTTGATTGAGCTCTAAAATATTTTCCACCGGTCTTTTTAGCAATTGCTTTCAAAGTCGGCTCATCAATATTTGTCGGTTGATAGACATACCGCTTCCCAAACAGTTTATCTTGATACGGATACATCGCATTTCCGGACTTTCCGGCACCAATTGTATAAATCTTTATATCCATAGCTTCAGCAATAGCAGCAGCAGTAAGGGGGTCAATTTCCCCCGCATTATTATCACCGTCAGTTAACAGAATTATCACTTTTGATTTAGCGGTCGACTCTCTTAATCTGTTGACAGAATTTGCTATCGCCATTCCGATAGCGGTACCATCTTCCACCATGCCAAAATCAACCATATCAATAAAATTCAAAAGAACAGAATAGTCAGTTGTCAGAGGACACTGGGTAAATGAATATCTGGCAAAAACGACCAAACCAATTCTGTCATTGAGACGACGGCTGACGAATTTTTTCATCTCTTGTTTGGCAACATACAAACGGTTATGCGGCTTAAAATCTTCTGCCTGCATTGAAGATGATACATCAATTGCCAAAATTATATCTACACCCTCAGAGGTTGTTTCCTTATATTCCGTTCCCGAACGGGGACGGGCAAAAGCTACAAAGAAAAATGCAATTGCCAGAACTCTTAAAAGAGTTAAAATAAATCTAAACTTCTGTTTCTTAGAGCGGGACGCTCTTTTTACAAGCCTGATATCTGAGTATTTTATGGCTGATGTTTTTTTGTTTCGTTTCCAGACTTGAAAAAACAGCATAAATGCTATAACCAATGCCCCGACAATAAAAATTATAATCGGCGGAACAGTCCCCTCTATTATATTAAACAGATTGAATGATAATCCTGAAAATTCAAAGGTCATGAGGACACCTCTTTCGTTTCAGAAGCTGTTTTTCTGTTTGCCTTTTGTGCTTCAATGAACCTGATTTCTTCTTCTTTTTTCAGCACATCAACCCGTACTTTTTCAATCATTGTATGAATAAGTTCGTAATCTGATTCTGCCCGCTGCTTTTCCGGTATATACTTAGCAAATTTAACTAAGTCGGCATGGTGGAAAAAGTTTTTCGTATCTTCATAGAGCGAATCGGGCAGTTCAAGTTCTTTAAAACCGACAAGGAGTTCCTCTGTTGTCATATCTGTGAAATTTTTCTTATATACTTTTTCATGAAAGTGCCTGACTATCTCGGTTAGTTCTATATAGTATGATTTGAATTCAGACTTTGTAAGATAATCATTCTGTTTTAAAAAGGCTAACTTTTCAAAAGCTATTTCCCACGCAGGACGTAAATCCACAGGTTCTGCATTTTCTTTTGATTTCAACATTTTTCTACGAATGAAGATACCTACAAGCAAAAGAATCAATAGAATTATACCGCCAATAATATAGTACCACGTATAATCCCGCTTGAATTCATATTGCGGCTTTAACGGCTTAATCTCAAGGCTGTCACCGGTATCAAGCAGAAGTGAAAGAACTTTTATAGGTACCGATTCGGAGTACATTACTTTTTTGCTACCATCGGGGAGTGTAAAACTAATAGGAATAACAGGAATTACATAATCGCCTGTTGTAAAAGTTGAAAGGGTAAATATATTTTCACTTTTTATTCGTCCATCAGGAAGTTTTGTCTCAATATCCGGCTTATAATCTTTCACATCAAAAGCACCTAAATTTGCTCCTAATGGCGGGGGTGTTAATTCTATTGTTGAATCATAGATAATTGTCAATCTGTATTCAACTAAATCACCTATATAAATTTCAGCTTTGTTAATCGAAGTTTGAATTTCTACTCCGGGAACTGTGTTTTTGTCAACAAGAGAATCGGTTTGTGCAAAACCAATTGATACCGCAAAAATCAGTAATAGGAATACATGTAACATAGTTGAAAAGAATTTAGAGATGCTCATCAATGTCGTTTCTCCCTCATTTTGAAAAAATTGATAAGCGGAACAATATATGATTCATCAGTTCGGATATTGATAAAATCAACACCAATAAGCCTGAATCCTTTTACTAAATTAGTTCCGTCTTCATCAGCACGGGCGGCGAATTCATTCCTGAATTTTTTCGAGGATGTATCGACTAAAAAGACTTCCCCCGTTTCGGAATCCTCAAGTTCTATCAGTCCGACATTTTCAAATGATGTTTCTCGCGGATCGGAAATTTTCATCGCAATAACATCATGTTTATTATTTGAAATTTGAAGCGGTTTGTAAAAATCCTCAGACATAAAATCTGAGATTAAAAAAACAATCGATTTCCGTTTGATAACTTTATTCAAATATTCCAAAGCACCTGATATATCTGTACCAACTGATTCAGGTTTAAAATAGAGGACTTCCCGAATTAAACGAAGAACATGTCCTCTTCCTTTTTGGGGCGGAATATATTTTTCAATTTGATCGGTAAAAATAATCAACCCGACTTTATCATTGTTTTTTATAGCAGAAAATGCCAACAATGCTGATAATTCAGCAGCTGTTTCGCTTTTGAATCTCTCTCGTGTTCCAAATTTACCAGACGATGATGCATCAAACAATATTACAACCGACAGTTCACGTTCTTCACGGAATTTTTTGATATGAGGATATCCCGTTCGAGCAGTCACATTCCAATCTATAAGACGAATGTCATCACCGGGTACATATTGACGTACTTCCTCAAACTCCATACCCTGACCTTTAAAAGTAGAATGGTATTCACCCGAAAAAAGGTCATTTACCAATTTTTTGGTATGAATTTCAATACGCCGTATTTTTTTGAGTATCTCTTTTGGAATCATAACGTCGGTTTATGGAACCTCTATTGTGTCAAATATTTTAGAAACTAAATCATCGGAAGTAATCTCTTCCGCTTCAGCCTCGTATGTAATCAGCAAACGGTGCCGCAGCACATCATGCCCGATAGCTTTGATATCTTCGGGTGTAACATATCCACGTCCTTTTAAAAAAGCATGAGCTTTTGCCGCTAAGTTTAGATAAATTGTTGCTCGAGGAGAGACACCAAACGAAATCAAATTCTTAATATCACCCAAACCATATTTTTCAGGCTCACGAGTGGCAAAAACAATATTAATAATATAATCCTTAATTTTATCATCAATATAAATTGAACGAACAACATCACGAGCAGTGATAATTTCCTGCAGTGTGATAACTCTTTCAACACTGTTTTTTTCAGTTGATGTGTTTTTATCCATAATGATCCGCTCTTCGGTCGGTGACGGATAACCTATTTTAAGCATCAGCATAAAACGGTCAACCTGTGCTTCAGGAAGCGGATAGGTACCTTCCTGCTCAATCGGATTTTGTGTTGCCATCACCAAAAACGGTTCATCCAGTTTGAAAGTTGTATCGCTGATTGTAACCTGACGTTCCTGCATCGCCTCAAGAAGTGCCGATTGTACTTTGGCAGGGGCACGGTTGATTTCATCGGCTAAAATCAAATTAGCAAAAACCGGACCTTTTTTAATTGTGAATTCCGCTGTTTGCGGATTGTAAATCATGGTACCGATTAAATCGGCAGGCAGCAAATCAGGCGTAAATTGTAAACGCTGAAATTTTGCCTGAATAGCATTAGCAAGCGTATTCACCGAAAGAGTTTTAGCCAACCCCGGAACACCCTCAATAAGAATATGTCCGTCAGCTAAAATTCCAATAAGAAGACGTTCTATCAAATAAGACTGTCCAACAATGACAGAACTCATTTGAGCCATCAGTTTTTCAACAAACTGAGCTTCTTTGTCTACTCGAGCTTGAATTTCCTGAATATCTGTGTTCATCTGTACTCCATTATTTTATTACATTATATCTTTTCAAAAAAAGTTCGTATTTCTGACTCCAATCTTACAACCGCACCCGGCGACTGCGTAATTGGAGCATATTTATCTATTTCTGCCTGCTGTATCCAATTTCTAATCTGCTCAGCTTTTTTTATACTCATTCCGGCATTGGAAAGTTCTCCAATAATTGCATCCGCATTCATTTTAGAAACATCAACCTTATATTCGGTAACAAGATATTTTGATAATGCACTATAAAGCTGCGTTTGAAATTTTTTCATATCAGACACTGATTCATTTTTCAGAGTTGTTAATTCAGCGAGAAATTGTTCTTTTGGGGATAATCCCTTTTTAATTGATTTTTTATTTTTTCGTAATTTCAAATATGATAACACACCTACTATTATTACAAACAGTAAAAGATACAACAGCCAATAATTAAAACCGCCTTCATCTTTCACTTTCGCAATAGGATTGGCAATCAATACCTCCATCGGTTCGGTCACTACTACTCCTGGAACAGAATCGTTTCTTTTCATATAAGCAATTGAAATAGAGTCAATTAATCCCAATCCTGCCGAAGTCGGGATGAGAGTGTAGTCATATTTTTTTCGAGTAATTTCAACACCATCAACGGTATGTGAACTAACCGAAGAGCTGAATTCTCTGATTTTCATCCTGTCAATATATGGACTGAGCGGTTTATGAAACAGATATGCTGTTTGGCTGCCTTCCCATTCGATTAATATTTGAAATTGAACGGAATCTTCAAAAGCTATCTTAGATTCAGAAATTGATTGCGAAACTTTAATTTCAGCATATGCAGAAGTTGAAATCGTCAGCACGATACATAATAAAAATATTACTTGTATTATTTTTTGCGTCATTTTTAATCTCATTTTAATTCTTGCAGTATCTAACACATTTTTAATAGTATTTCAACTACAAGTTACTCTTGTAACTGAAATTATACTGATATTGAAGTGAAACGTTTCAAAATTTTATGAAATAATTAAGGCGACAATGCCAATCCCCATACCAAGTTTAAGTAAAAACGAGCCGATAGAAAGCATTTTTGTTGTCGGATTCCCCCAAAGAAAAATCAAAAAGCCTAATAATGGTAAATCCACAATATAAACCGTAAGTATTCTATACGCCTCAGAATACCAGCCTTTGAGAATTGGGATATATGTAAATAAAGTCAATATCAGAAAAATAACCATTGCCGCAGCAATAGAAAATCGCTTTCCAAAAATTATTGGGATAGTTTTTATACCTGCCTGCAGGTCTCCATCAATATCTTGGCTGTCTTTTACAATCTCCCGAACAACATGAAAAAGAAATGCAAACACAGCTCCAATAAAAGGTCCGGGTAAAGTAAAGGCGAGAATTCGGTCTATTGCTAATCCGCCGGTAATAAATACCATACCTGCCAAAAAAGCTATAATGATATTACCCAAAAACGGTATCTGTTTTGCCTTATAATTGTACAAAAATAGTAAACTAATTGCTGTTATAGCAGCGACAAACACTTCAAGATTTACAAATAAAGCGATAATAAGTGCCGTGATATTTAAAACAATTGAATAAATATAAGCAGATGTCGTTGATATTTTTTTTTGTACCAAGACTCTCTCGGGACGATTTATTCTGTCAATTGGAATATCTACAATATCATTGACAATATTACCTGCCGCACAGACGAGAAATGTCGCAACCGATGCAAGCAGCGGTGAATAAATCTGCGGTGTTAGCCAAGTCATCATCGCCCCCACCCAAACAGTTATTGAAGCGAGAAGACAATTTATTGGACGAATTATAATAACGTAAGGTAATATTTTGTTCATATACAAAGCATATATAAGTCGCCCTGTTGAGTCAACTTTTATAATTGTGTTTTTAACTCTAAAGAAATTCTGGGATTATCAAAAGTCAGATTTTTAGTCCAGCCAAAAGAGATTTTGAGAGAATTAGAGTTGTTCTGTAAAGAAATACCTCCACCGTACCCATGGCGGTATATGGTAGATTCTTGAAAATCAAATAAGTCTGAAGAAGTTCGGTTATATATATATCCGCCATCGTAGAACAAGAAGATATTCCCCTCATTGAACCGGTACTGTGGTTCAAATGAAGCGGTAATATTTCTTATAGATGGAAACTGCTCATCTTTAAATCCCCGAATAGAGTTGGTACCGCCGACCAAATAAAGCTCTGCCAAAGGCGGAAGAGTTTCATCGGTTTGATAACTCTGAAAATTCATCTCAACAAAAAATGTCAATGGATACTTGAGGCTTATATAATATTGATTGTTTATTTCTATCCGTGATTCATTAAAAGAACTATGTAAAGCAAGTGCTGAACTTGTATCGCCGGAATATTTTCTATTCCCATAACTTAATTTCCAATCATAAAAAAAAGTATGAGACGTATATTTTGAAAGTTTCAAGTTTTTATTTTGTATAGAAAAAGAAAGTTGAGCAGCTCTGTATGAAAGATTATTATCCTGTTCAACAGATTTATACTGTCCGTAGAAACCTATTTTAGTTTTCTTATTAAGATATGTCCGAAGTTGTGAGTTCAGAAGAAACTCATAAAATAGTTCGCGATAGTCTCTGGTTTGAACTGACAAAGCAACAGAACCAATTCCAAACAAAAAAATTGGCTGTTTATACTGAAATTGTAAATACTGATGATTCACATCTTTCTTTTGTGAAACAATAGATATGTTCTGACCTCCGCCAAAAATATTCTGAAAGTCTAAAGACATATTCCAAACGAACAAATCAGATTCCGACAAATATCCACCACCTCCTTCAAATAGCAGATTGCTCTTTTCTTTGAACGGCACGATAAGATTTGCTGTTCGGTACCCTTGGAGCAGCTCTTGTTTTATCGGCGGAACAAACTGTATAAACGGTATTGCCAAGGCATCATTTTCGATTGTACCCAACAGTTTTGGCGTAATAAGTGAATCGTTGGGAGTAAAATATTTATACAATAAATTATCATGAGTTTTCGTAAGCCCTTCAAATTTCAAAGAGTCTAATATTACTTGAGGTCCTTCATTTAAGGAACAGAATAAATCCACAAAATTATTTTTCACAACTGTTGATTCAACAGTGACAGTTGCAAATTGAAAACCTCTCTCTTTTTCTTTTTGCAGTATTTTGTCTATCTCAAAATTGACATTCTCTTTTTTGAATGCCTTTTGTATCAAAGATTTATTTGCCGGTTTTGTATCTATAAATATATTTTGAAACATATATTGACTGCCAAGCAATATCTGCAATGTGTCAGTTTTTTTAGTTATCGAAACATCAAGAAACCCTTGATTCAGAAAATACATATTAAGTGAATCCAAATTATGCAATACTGAATTTTTCTCTATTTTTTTATGCATGGCTGTGTTGCTGTTATCAAGAAACTGCAATACAGAGGCATTAGCAGACACAGCAATAACCAGCAAACAGCTTATGTAGAGTATAATTTTTTTCATGTCAAAATTGAGCGATAAACTCAGTCCTTGCAAAAATTCGTGCTTGGTTTATATCGGAATGACGACCCTGTATGGTAAAATTAAGTCTAAATTCTTTTTTTATTTTTGCCCGAAAGATAACAGACCACACCACACCTTGAGTCCCCGGTCTGTTATCTGTTAATAAATAACTTTCTGATGTTGTAATAGTATTATTGTTGTTTGATTTATAAAATTCCGCCTGCAGTTTTAGCTCGCCTTTTTTTGGCAGTTTAAATCTATTTTCTAAAAACAGCATATAGATATCTGACTTTTTAGAATCAGCAGATACTGCTGATCTAAATTTTAATTGTACTGCAGATTCATTTCTGTCAGTTATCTGCTTTATTTTGCCGGAGACAGCAAATCCATCTACATCACCTTCTCTAAAATAATATGCATCACGTTCATCTTTAAAATATTCAAATCTTTCTTCTATAAAATATTGTTGCACATTCTGATTAAGAATAACCTCACTGTTTAGAGATTTCTTTAGACGGTTCCGCAGATTGATAAATCTATTCTCTCTCTTGTCTGAAAAATTCAATGTAAATGCATACCCACCTTTAATTGGAAAAGATTTAAGAGTCCCTTTCAATGTTCTACTAAAAAAAAGATATGACAAGTTAGCATCGGAATAAAAAGGAATTATCCATTCTGCCCTGCGAGATTCAGATGCAAATAGTTCTTCATTGATAATTGAGTTAAACCTAAGATATACATTACTCCATTTTTTTGATAGTGAAAAGGATTTTTCACCTCGTTTCACTGGTGCTGATTCCGAGAGCAGTTCCTCAACCAAAATATAATTACCGCCTGATTCAGGAATAAATTGACTGTCTGAAAATATATAGTCTCCCTCTCCATCGTTAACCTCTAAATATCGAATACCTTTACTGAATCTGGTTTCATCGGAAAGCATATATGATGATTGTATTTGCACGTTGTGTTTTCTATTAGAATAAATAAAATTCCCTCTTGTAAGTAATGATGATTCTTTGCCGGTAAGATTATCTGTTTGCTGGTAATACATTTGCAATGTATAATCAATTTGGTACAATCTATTTTCTGATTTAAGCTGAATTCGTTTTCTATTTTTCTGTTTTTTCCAAGTAAGAGACAGTGTATCCTCTGTATAATATTGATAAGATATTTCCGAGTGTCTGTCAGCAAACTGAATCTGATAAGCATCATGTGCAAACCCGTTCAAAGTATCATCATAGTTATTAGTTCGTTCTGTTTTTTTGTACCAACTGATGATGTTGTATTTTTTATAAACATTATATGTACTCTTAAAATATACATCATTACTCTTACCATGACGCATATCAGACAAATTGGTTAAATCAGTTTTCACAGAATGCATCTCACCTGACAATGTCAATTTTTTATAAGGTGTATATCGAACAATAACAGACTGTTTTTTTGCATTAAACTGACCTGAATAATTCAACAAACTAAACTGAGGTTTAATCGACAAAGAATGATGTGCCTGTATGAAAGCACTTACAGATGATAACTCTTCATCGGCAAAAAACTGACTCATTGCAGGAAGATAGAATTGATAGGCATAATCAGCCTGATTGACTCTGTTTCTCTCTTGGTATCCGAATTCTTTTCTACTGTATTGTGCGTTGATTTTATTTTTAGATTTCAAAAATGAGTTATCGTATGTAAAATGATAATAATTTTTTTGAATTGAATTATCATCTAAGGCAAACAAATTATTTTTTTTTCTACTCTGACGCCACTCTGTTTGCAGTATGCCTATTTTATTTTTGTCTATGGTAAATGAACTTTGCAGATAATCTGTTCGTTTAGGAGTATATAACAAAATAATCGGCAAATAATCACCATTGCTGCTGCCAACATATTGATATTGACTGCCGCCAAGATAGATATATGCACCGTTCCCAGAATCAACAAAAGAAAAACGAACATCATACTGCCCGACATTTTCACCTGCATATTGATAGACCGTATCGGGAAGTGAATCCGATAATATATTGTATGAACCCAATGTGTCAGACAACAGTCCTGATTTATAAATCATATCCTCACCCGAAAGATTTGCTAAAAGCTGTTCATCGGAAATTGTAAAAGTCTGCGACAAATTTTCATTTTTATCGTCTCCTTCACGTATCCAGCCAAAATTAAATGAAAAGGTGGTATCAGTAGAAAAAATTTGTGTATGTGTCTGTAAATATTCCTGTTTATAGTCAGATGAAAGCGGTTCATAATCAATTACAATCCTACTTCTGTTATCAATTTTATGACTCACGTCAAATGTTATCTGCCCGTTTGGATAATCAAGAGTGTAATCATCTTTGGCACCACGTTTTAGCTCAACACCGTCAAGCCATACTGTTTCGGAACCGGGGATTATTGCCAAACGAGCTCCTTGTGATTTTATTTGATACGGTCCCTGTTTGTTTTCCGAACCAAGAAATGAAACAGAATTATACTGCCCTTTTGGTCTGGCGGCAGTTATACCCAAACGCATATTTTTATTATGCACTGACATGTCTAACCCTGATATTTTCTTCTCCCGTATTCCACTATTTTTTGTCCCCCTTAAGACGATATCACCTATCTGTGCCAAAAAATTAGGTGACTCTACCTTAAGGTTTATTTTATCAAGTTCATTAAGACGGCTGTTTGATGTGCCATATGAAGGGTTGTACCCTCTGTCAGAAATCGTCCCTTTAAGTGTAAGATTTTTAGCAAGATGTCCCGACAAATTTAAATCTAAGGTTTGGTTAAAACCGGCATTACCAGATTTTGATGATGAGAACCTGAATGACTTAGAACCACCCAAAGTTATATCAGACTCTGTACTTTTCAATCTTTTACTCTTTGTTGGAAATACTATCGTCGATGTTTTCGTTTTAGGGGTTATTTCCGGAAGTGCCTGCCCATATCTTTGCTGTAACCAGTTTGGAAGCAATCGGTATACGACGATCAAACTATCACTATCTGAAGTATGTTCAAACAATAGTTCAAATCTCTTAAATTTTTTATTAAAACGATAGTCTGCATTTCGCTGTAAAATTGTATTGTTCAAAATGAGCGTATCGGAATTTTCTGCTATAAAGTGTGTATTGATATAAATATGTTTTTGAATTTTATCACCAACTAAAAGAAGTTTTGTTTGAGCGGCGGTGATGTTTTGAAAAAGGGAACAAGACAAGAAAATCGTTATAATAAATCGAAGCATAACGAAAACCGGTTATTCTTCTATAATGAGCTTACCGATAATTAACCTATCATTGCCGGTATCAGAAATGAGAATTCTATCGTTTGAGATAAAAAGTATGTCAGAAGGATTTAACAGCTTTGTTTTATCACCTAATAATTTTGCTCCTATTTCACCGATAAACTGACCATTTTTATACAAACAGAAAATAGAACCGGAATATGAATCTAAAACAAATATTTTATCATCATGAATTGCAAGTGATTGAGGATATTCAAATAAATCAAGGGTATATTCATTTATATAATTTGCATATTCATCATAACGTACAATTCTGTTATTCCCGGCATCACAAACTAAAAAATCATTATTTTTGTCCCTGACAATCTTTTCCGGAGATGATAACTGCCCGCCTGAATAACCAAACTGCCCAAGAGAATGTGAATATTTACCAATATTATTAAAAATTGCTATTTGATTATTATCTCTGTCAGCAATCCATGTTTCCCCGTAGTTTGTAAAAGAAATCCCTGACGGATACCCAAACTTGAGCGGGTCATCTTCATCTGAAAATAAAATTTGATCTACATATAAAAGACGTGAGTTGAACCGTACCACACGCTGATTTTTCTCATCTGACACCATAAGGTTTAACCCATTATCAAATGTAAGATATGTCGGGAAATTGAGATGCCCTTCATCGGAGCCAAATCCTCCAAACTCTCTTATGGGGTGTAACGCTGAATCAAATTTCACAATACGATTATTACCCGCATCGGTAACAAAAATATCACCTTGAAAATCCATTGCTAAACCATAGGGCTTACTTAAAGATACACTGAGTATGCTCCCTTTAATTTCTTTTTCAAAAACAAGATTGATTTTTATATCCTGCGATAATTCTTCTTGAGCAACTTTTTTTTTGACTGTTGAACAACCCAATGACAACAACAGTGTCATCAATAAAAGAATCCGCATTATTTTTTCCATTAAAATGGGGTCATGACAGTTAATGTAAATTGTCGGTTATAGCTCAATGGATCAATTGCTAATTTATAGTTATAAGATTTATTATTAGAAATATCAATTTTTTCACTTCTACTAACATGTTTTGCATCTCTAATCGCATCAATAATTGAAATAATTCTGTTACTTATTGCAGCAACTATCATAAAATTGGCACGGTCAAATGCGGTGCGGCTGCTGTTTTTATATGACCTAAAATCATTCCGGTCTTCCTCGGATGTCCACTGCCAATAATTTTCAGAACCTGTTAAATACGCACGCTCAGGGTCTGAAACTCGTCCTAAAGCATTAAATTCTTCCGATGAGTTATAAAATCCCACCCAATCAAAATACTCATCACTTTTATTATCAAGTGACGCTCCCGCTTTGTCTGCTCCAAAACGAATCATATCATCTTTTTTCCACACACCATAGGTATGAAAAGCAATATAACTAATCCATGTCATCGCTTCAGCTGCAAAAAAAACTTTTGCCTTTGTACGCTTCCCAACATAATGTTCCCCTAACCCCGGAAGTAAAGCAGAATATAATGCTGCCTTAAATGCTGATTTTTTCCCTGATATGTTCTGCTGAACCGCAACTCCGTTGCGAACCTCTTTTTTTCCATTATCATTAAGATTCCAATTATCAGATGCCAATAAAATAGAATTTTTGAACTCTGTTTGTATTGGTGTCTGCTTCATCTCTATTGCTGATGCTGAAATTGGGATAGTTATGAAAACAGATAAAAAAATAAAAAATAAAAATTGATATGTTTTACACATACTTATTCCTCTTAGAACTTCATGCTCAGATTAAAAAACGGAGTATCTCGTCTTACATAATAACTTCTATATGATACTTCCGCCGACAAAGATGACAACAAAGAACTATCGTTCCTATTTCTGTTGCTTTTTTTGGCTGCTATCATTGCTTCAAATGCCGAAATCATTCTATTCAGCATTGAGACATAAATCATTTTACGAGCTTGGTCATATTTATTATTAGCATCATTACGCATTGTTTCATATTTAAACCTATTAGCTGAATATGGAACCGTGGCAGGAGTATTTACTCGTGGGAAAGAATCAATCGAGTTGTAATCTTCATAAGTCGTATTATCTGAGAGCAAAACAGCATCATTCCAACCCCATGAGAATTGATCATATTTACCGGTCATTTCATAATACTGCTGAGTTTTTGTATCAGGTAGATGGTGACTAAGTTCAGGATAAAGCCCGGGATCTGTATCTCTATCCGGGTATGTCCATGCCAGCATCGAATCATAACGGGATTCAATCCAATGTTCATCATTGAACTGTTCAAACACTGTAGTCAAGTCGTCAGCATCATTATGTAATTTAAAATAAAAAACCCAACTCGCAACTTCAGTACCAAAAAAAGCAAGAGATTTTATTGTACTCCCGCCCGTATAATGCTGCCCCCAACCAGGAATTAAAATAGACATCAAAAAGGCTTTCCCCGGAGATTTATATCTATTATTCCCCTCTGAGTCAGTTCCGCCGGAATAGGAAATTTCATCTGAGTCGGTATCTTGGAACTTTTGAGAAGCTGTTTTATTATTCATAAGCGAATACCTAATTTCAGATTGTACAATATCAAATTCTGACTGTTGCAAAAATTCAGACGCATGAGACAACACCGGGTATATCAATAGAATTGTAAAAAGTAAATATTTTTTCATCTGTACATCCTTATTTAATAATCGAAATATCAGTATATGATGTTTCTGTTCCACCGGCAAACTCCACAGAGATAACACACCGATAGATACCGGAAGTAACCCCTGCACAGTTCCATATTATTTCATTATCAACCATTCCGATAGTAGGTCCGGAAAGTCTCTCTATTTCCTGACCGTTTAAATCAAAAATTGCAAGTTCAACTGAGTTGGCATTTTCTCCCAAGAAATAACGTATCGTAGTATTGCCGGTTGTAACCGGATTTGGATAATTATAAAATGATTTTTTTGGAAGTTTATCTGTATACGTTTTTGCAGATGCAAGTTTTGATGATTCAAAATTGAAATTACCGGTTGGGTTACTCCCTGCCATTGTCCAAAAGTTTGAAATAGAATCGGAATCAACATGCCACAAATAAAACCAGCCGTCAGCACCAAGATATCCAAGTTTACCACCGGTACTGTCATTTAAAAACACCGCTGACCCTATCACCTGTTCTCCGCCTGAAAGAGGAAAACCATAGGTTTCTTCATCACCAAAAGAGTATAAATTACCTATTTCTGTCGGCAAAATAAGTTCCGGTTTTCCGCCTTTTTCTATATCAGCAGAAATTAAAGCACTTATAACTTTATCTGTTTGATATTTTTTATTTATTTCAAATGGAAATGATGTCTTTGTTGTCAATTCGTAGTTAAAAGCATACACAGCATTTGTACCGCCTAACACAATATCAGGATAACCGTCTAAATCAACGTCCGAGACTATTGGATTCACTGTAAACGTGTACCCTGTGTTCTTTTGGTTTTTAATTGATATATTATTTGTTTCCAATGCTGTATTTATTGAAACCAAAATTAAATTCCCATCTTCAGTGGCAGCAACAAGTTCTTTAGAACCGTCTAAATCTAAATCAACATATATAGGACCTAACGTATAATGATTTCCTAAAGCCAAAGAGTCAGTTACATTTCCGTCAGTATAATACACCATCGTTTCAAGTGAATCACCGGCAAGCAGAGCAAGACCACTATCTACTCGACAAATCCCCTGATATTCATCATTGTCAAACCGTCCAAGATTTTTATAAGAAGAAATCAATGAATCCTTACGTAGAATAATTCCTTTATCTGTCAAAGCAAACAATGTATCTCCAAAAGTTAAGGCAATCGGATTACCCAAAAGAGCTGTTGGATAAGAATTAATCGACTCCGCCTGTCCATCGTCATTATCGTCTGTAAGACTATAAATATTAATTCGACCCTGCTGACCAATGGCTATCAGTTTATTCGGGTCATTATCATCAACAAATTGTCCTGTAACAGGAATAGTGTATGCATCTGATGTCAGTTTCACAAAAAGCGGTACTGTATTAAGCCTACCCGGATGAATAGTAGCAAATGATGAATCTAAATATGGAGGACATCCACATGGGTCAATCTCATCTAAGAAATCCTGACCATCGGTAGTCACAACCGACAATAAATCACCGGAGACATAAATAAGCTCATCTACTCCATCATGATTCAAATCATCTGCAATCGGTGATAATGGAATAACTGTATTATCAGAACGTATAGGAGAACCCGCTCGAACAGGAAAGCCCTGCACAAGGTCTTCGGTAGTAACATTAAACTGCATAAGTGAGTCCATAAGTTTTGGTTTTGCCAAAGTGGTATCTAAGACTCTTGTGATTTTATCTATTGCAATATGTGTGTCATTTCCGGTATTATCAATAGTTTGTGGATTTGAATTCGGTGTAAAGGATGTGTTACGGTCATCGCGGTACATATCTTCAGCACTTCCAAATCCTGAACGATAAAATCCTCCAAAATTCACAAAACCGTCACCTTCAACAAGAGTGATAAACCTATTCACTGTATTACCATGAAGGTCACGTACCCATTGAAGCTGATTATCTTCAAAATTAGATTCACCGTCAAAGTTATAATCCAACCCTGCGACTTTTTCATCTACATGGTAAATAAGCAATCCCGACCCGGGAATTAAAGCATCATATTCATTAGAACGTTTAATGTCAGTTATATTTCCATTTATATTTGTATCACACACATCACAATAAGCAGGACCTAATAAAACACCGGTAATTGTGTCAGCTTGTACACCGGTCTCTTTACCGTCGACTTCAATATTTCTATTTTCCAAAAGATAATATTCTTTATCCGAAATCGGAACACGGGCAACTTTTATCCCCGATGAAACAACTTCAGCAGCGGCAAGTTGGATATCTGTTCCCTGTCTAAAATCGACAACATCAACAAATCCAAGATACGCCCGAGACCAAGCCGTTGGAAAAACTGGAAGAGCTCCAAAAGTACGTCCTACCGGAAATCCAAAATCAACACCTGTACCAAATCCATTGTTGTCCATCAAGGCAAAATCACCAAGCTGACTCATAAAGGTTGCGGTACTGTATATGTCAACCAAACCAAGCTGATGACCAAATTCATGAGCCATCACCGCATTGAGTGCCGTGGCTCGATTATCCTGTGATGCCTGCTCGGGCATAAGTAAGGCACTTGTTACATATGCCGAACCGCCGTCAACAAAGACAGTATCTTCACTGGAATATTTAATATATCCGGTAAAAAGGTCATTGCATGTTTCCGGAAAACCAATATCATTTTGTCTGTCGGAACCGGCATGAAACAAAAAGACAGCATCATACTGTGAAAAATCAATTTCCGGCGATGTCGTGTCGGCAAGTCTGATAGCATCTTGAAAATAATTTTCCAATCCACCAACAACTTCTGAAAAATCACATTTACCATAATGATTCATCGGAAACGGAAGTTGATAGACAGAATCTGATTGTGGCGGGAACACATCCCAAGAAAGGGTTATCTTGCCCTCTGAGACTACTTCATAGTAATTTGATAAAGCCTGTATATGTGATGAAAAATAAGCTGTATTATGCGGAGGCGGGTCAACTAAATGTCCGACAGTTGCCAGAAGTTCCTCTTCATTGTATGGGGACAAATTCATTTGACCGATTCCGGTTGTATTTGGATCGTCCGGTATTTCAGGCTGAAAATTGAACCTAAGTACCAACACCTTAACAGTATCCAAAAAATCAGCCGCTAATGCTTGTTTGGGAAGCGACCATGGTTTATCACGTTGGAGGTATTTATTTAACAGCCCACCTGTTCGAGAAGATAAACATTGATGAACAACCTTATTTTCCCCTTGTACCGACTCCGACGGTACTTTTTTCATCTTATATAAATTTCCTTTTGCGGCAGCGGTAAGTGTTGCCGCAAAAAGAAAAAATATAACAAAATTTATTTTTCTAAGCAGTCTTCCTGACAACAATTTGTCTCTCCTATATCTTCAAACTCATACCTACGGAATAATCTGCATTGATATCCGTAATGTATTAGCTAATGGTGCATTAGTATTACTTGGAATGTATGCAAAATCAAACTTAAAATTATCTAAAGGAGTTACACCAAAGCCAAGCGTAATAGTCTTCACATCACCTTCATCATCCCAAATATATCCACCGCGAACAGCAAAAATATCTGAATAACCATACTCAAATCCACCATTAATTACTAACTGTTTGAGTTCTTCTCTAAATCCATCATTTACACCAACTAACGATTTATTTACTTCAACAGTGAATATAGCATGACTATATTCTGAACTCAATAAATTTGTTTTAACACCAAGAGCTAAATTTCTTGGCAGAGGGTCAGATTGTCCGGCATCGATATATGAAATATCCGGTCCAATATTAGTTAATGCAGCACCGATATTAATCCGTTTACTGATATTCCATAATAATCCGGCATCAATAGCTACGCCGGTAGCAGTACCGGTACCCTGCTCTTCACCTGCCCCCAAGCGACTTAAGTGAGAAAATATAAATTTCCCGGATAACCCGCCCTTAAGATTATCTCTTAATGAACCTCCATAAGAAACAGTAAGTGCTACATCAAAAGGATCAAAAGTACCTAAGTTTTCTTGATTTGTACCTGTTCTCACTACCTCTCCATAATTGATGTAAGTAACATTAAATCCGACGGTACCAAATCCACCTATATTTGTGACTCCTGCAATAAACATGTAATACATATCATCAGCAAGCTGCGGAAGCCATTTAGCGTACATGAGAGAGATATCAGAACGTCCACTGGCTTTAATAGCAATTTTCTTATCAGAAGCAAACCAGATTTCCTCTCCGGTTGTTTTTACATTTAAGATATTAGAATTACCCATGCCTCCAATATCAACTTTTGATAACGAATTATTGTACAATTCATAAATTCCACGTTTTGTAGCAATATAAAGACCACCGCCTTTTGATGAGATATCATTTACTTGATAAGCTAAAGGATTTTTATAAACTTTTAGATTCTGTCCATCAGTAAGGGCTATTGATGTATCTATCTCATTAATTTCTGATAGCAATTTGACATACTCTGCTGTTTCAAGTATTGGATGTTTGTCATTAGAAGCAATATCTTCAAGAGTTTGACCGGCAGTGGCAGCAATAGTTTGATACCCCGGGGTTTTCCATTCTCCATTTTTAAACATATACAATCCATAATCTGTTGCTATCCATATCTTCTCAGAACCAATAGAGAAAATTTTATTTATTTTCCCTTTTATACCAAGTGCATAGGGAACTACAATCGGTTTCCCCGGTTCAATCGTAAATTCAGTTGGAATATGGGTTGTCTGTGGTTCAACAGCATCTTTGACTTCTTCTGTTACAACTGAATCGGATTCTACTGTTTGTTTTGCCAAAGTAGTATCACCATCTTGAACAGTTTTATCACCTGAAACTTCTGATTCCTCAGCTTCAATAAGACCCGAATTTAATGATCTAATTCTTTCTGCAATTAGGTTTATTTCAGACTCAGTTTTAAAGATTGAGATTTTTTCTGCAATAGATTCAAAAGTATCATCTAATTCAGCAATATATGTATGGCTGTTTGACCACTCAGTTTTATTATTATGATACAGTTCTCCATTAATAACAGCCCATATGTTTGTACTGTTGGTTGCACCAATACTGGTAACAACTCCGTTTTCAGCTTCCTCAGGAAGAGAAACTTTTGAAAGAGTCTTGCCGCTATATTTCACAAGACCTTTATCGGTTCCGACATAAGCAGATGGACCAACATTAGAAATCGAAAGAATACTCATAGATGGAAGACCATCTTCTGTGGTAAATGTACGCCATTTACGACCGTCAAAAGTATAAAAACCATTATCAGTACCTATCAAAAGAGTTGTACCGATAGCATCAATAGTTGTTATATTACCTGAAAACAGACTGGAATATTTAATTTTTAATTCTTCGGGAATAAAACGGGTTTTTGCTTTTTCAACCGCAAAATTTATGCGGTCAATCTCTTTTTCAGAAAGTGATTCATCTTTGAAACCGTCTTTAAAAATATTTTCTGCTTCAATATATCGGCTCCAGTTAATACGGCATTCCAAATAAAGAATCTTCAGTGAATCAAGTCCAAGCACCAACCCCTCTTTATCAGTGTAACTATCAGGCACCGCAGCTAAAACTTTAGATGTGAATTCTGTTACATCTTTATATGAACGAGAAGAATTTTCTTCGGCAACTTTTGCGACCGCCACAGCAAGGTCATTGTCATTATCAATATTAAAATAAGTTTTTACAATCTCTGGTACTGTTTGGTCTGTTCTGGTAGAAAATACCTCGTAAGTAAACCATTTATGATTATCAAATCGTGCAAGACCCTCAGCAGAGATTGTCCAAATGTCAAATTGATTATGTCCCGACCCACCTCGTGCTTTAACTGTCGCCATTTCAGTAATCGGCTGCAAATTGACAGGAACATTTTTATTTTGCCAGTTCGTAGCTAATGGTGAGGCACCTAAACCGGCAGGATTCCAATGCGTTGCGGTAGCATCATCAGCAATAGCAACAAACGCCTCTCCCATACCGGCAGCTCTCGCACCGGGGGCTATTCGCAAATATAACAATGCCGCATCTGAAATATCAGCATAAGTCTGCGATGCTAACCCAAATAACAGCAAGAAGGTAGTCAAAGAGAGTAAAAGTTTTAATCGTTTCATAAATTCTCCTAAATATTTAATTAACTAAAATTATTTTACCAAATGATTCCACTTTATCCCCGCCTTCAGACGGATATGCCGTGGCTTTAAATATATATACTTCGGTGGCAACTCTATCGCCGTCAACATCTTTACCATACCATACTATATCGTCATAATAGGTCGGCTCAAGAGACTGCCGAGTAAAAGTTTTTATTTTTTTCCCTGAAAGTGTAAATATTTCCAACACAAAATTATCAACCGCTTGCGTCAAACTGAATGAAAAACGGGTAGATTCTCTCATTGGGTTTGGATAATTAAGCAAATCAACTATCTGTAACGATGCATTCGACTTTATTTCAGCCGTAAAATCTATAGTGGCAAAATTATTGGCATTATCCCATGCTTTTACCTTAAATGAATGCTCCCCTACGCCGAGATCATCAAGCGGAAATTCCAATGTGCCTTTATTATAATAATCCTGATCATATCTAAAATATTGCGAAAGATTCAGCAGTTTTTCAGGCTGATTATCAATCTCCAATGTTATCCCATGCCCCAAGCCACCCGCTAAATTAATACCCGATTCATCTGAAATTTGTAATATCAACGATTCCCCTTCATTGATATTATCTCCCGAAAGAAAATTCTGATGCTCTGAAAACAGAGCTTCAATTGCTGGTCCGACAGAATCACTGGAAACCGCAATAGAATCAGAAATAGATATTGAATCAATTAAGCCGGATGCATCTACTGAGTTAAAGAAAGCATATACTGATATTTGAGCACCTTCTCCACCAAATCCAATATCTAATGGCGGTACAAATTGAAACTCAAACTCACCATTTGTCACAGAAGCTGACCCTTTAAAAATTGTCGGACCGTTTACTGAATAATCAACTTCATTTGTAACCTGACCAATTGAATTTTTTAATTGATATGTTTTATCCCGTTTGGAATCCAATACATTTATTTCTATAGTTCCATTTTCCAAAATAGGTGACCCGTTATTATCTACAACAGTTCCGGCAACTGCTGTTTGCCCTAAAGCAATTAATGAATCTGGCTGTGTCGAAAAATTAATCTTATATTGCGGTTTTGCTAATTTTACAAAAGGTCCCCCAAAATAAAGATAATTCCTGTCATTTATTTGCGGTCTCGGTACCGAACCAAGATATTGCCGCTCCAATTTTGCCGTATATAATGCTTCATTCATCGAAAGTGAATTATCGGCAAATAATATATCATAAATTTTCCTATTAAACTGAGCATTATCTGAAGAATAAACCAATCGGGTAGCCGAGATTATCCCAATAGCACCACCGGACGGCATCGACAATAATTCTTCTGCCATACCTTCCCGCAATGGATCATCATAAAAACCAATAGCACAAGATGCGGCAATGACTAATGGAAGCTTTGAAAAATTTTCCAACCTTGGCAAATCACTGCTGCGGTTAAAAACATTTTCATGAGCCCATACATCAGGATTGCCATGACCAACATAGTTCACCAACAGAGAACCATTGTTAAAAGCGGCTACAATTTTATCATTTACTTCAGGTTTCTCTCCATTAACAAAAGGATACTCCCAAAGATAAATTTTATTACGATTGAAAGAAAGCGGCAGATGATACTTCTCTAATTCTTCTGTTTGAGTTGTATGAAAATATTCATTATCCAATGTTCCATATTCATCGTCAGCAACCAAAGTGACATTGTCTCTCCAATTCCCAAAATCATTATCTGATTCATATAATTTTATTTTGTCCGTAATTACCTGTACATCAGCACTCGTACGTATAGCCCAACGGGCTGTCATCATATCAAATCCTCTATTAGTTGAAGGGCTATAAGAAGTGTCTGAGTCAATAAGTCCAAAATCACCAAAATACACATAGTTGTCATCTGATGATGTATGGTCAAATTGATGTGTAAACGGTGGGACATAATTCGGCATATTAGTAGAAAGATTATTTAAAAAATCGTAGTTGGCATCACCTACAAATAAAACCCCAAACGGTTTAGGATCTGGATAATTTTCATAACTATTTTTCAAGAAATCACGAATCGCCGCAGGGTCATACAAGCCAAATCCGAAATTATCCATAATATCCTCTACCGAAACAGATTGGATGGCATAACCACTACTGGTTCGATAATTGATATATTCCCCTAAAGAAGCCTGCAAAAATCTTGGAGAGATAACAATCAAGTCAACTTGACTTGAAGAAGTATACAAATCATTAGTTGAAACAAATGTCAAAGCATAAGGAGTTAAACTCTGAGATTCAGGAGTAAGAAAATATCGGTTATACTTTGCAGAAGACAAACTATCATAAAAAGAAAATCTATTATTTCCATACGATGGAATAAGAAGTTCTCTTGGATGTGTAGTATTAGAAATATCGAAAATTAGAGGATTTGATGTAAAGCTGTTGATAACTTCAATCTCTGCATTCCCGGAAAGTACCCCTAATGTTATATCAAGTTGATTGTTTATCGGTTGATTATAAGCTCGGTAAGCTAACTCCATATAATTAAAATATGGAGGAGAAATAGAATAATACATCATAGACATATCAATAGAATTAGCCCCATCAACAAATGATGTCGAACTATAAGTACATCCTGAATGAGGGACACAAACTCCATTAATTCCTTTGATACCATTCACATAAAAGTTAATAGCTTCATTCTCATCACTGGAGCCGGTTGTATCGCCTGTTATACCATCCAAAATCACACGTACAGTATCATCTGTCAAAATGTGTTCAGTAGATACAAAAAATGATAAATTATTATCGTTTGTCCAGTACCAAGTATAATAATCACTAATTCTATTATCACTCCATCGACGGAGTATATTATTCTGTTCTATATGCACCCGACGAGTGTATTGATCAAGAGTTTGCGAAACAGACCCGTTCACAACTCCATTTATTGATGCATCTGATGATTGTATTCGTAAACCCGAAGTAAGTGATGAAACATCCAGCCAGTATACATTTCTTTCAGTATAAGAATGAGTTTTAAAAACAGTTTGGGCAGTTTCATACACCCATCTGTTAACAGATTCACCATAAAATAATATATAGTCATTACTATCAAATATTCCGTCACCGCCATCAATAACTTTGATTGCAACTTCTTCAAATAAAGGTCTCTCTATTTCATTTAGAACCGGTAGTTGGACTCCACCACCGTTGTACAAATGAATAGATGCAGATGCTTCTCCGGTAACAGACAAACCGGACGCATCAAGCTGAGCTCCGGTTAATTTATACAAACCATTTTTATTGATTTCTATTTTTATCCATTCAGAATTTTCAGCAAACGGTCCCGATTCTGCCCCAGATGCCAATGACTGAATAGGAACTTGAGCAAACTGTTTTGACTGTTCATAATTAAGCACTGATGCTGATAACATTTTTTCAAAAGGTGAATCAACCGACACTGCTTTTCCGTTTGATGTTGTCCCTGAAAATTGAACAGTAAATTCGACTTCATCATATACCCCGCTTGGAGTAACCGGAAAAATATAAACAGTAATAAGTTTTTCCCCCCGTACAAAAAGAGGGTCTGAAAATTCAATTATTTTATCCCGACCACCGGCAAGAGGAAATTGCTGAGTTTGAGAAAACGCCTTCAATGTTCCAAGATGTAACCCCGCAAGCGTTATATCTCCATTGTATGGAACAGCCAAAACAAGCGATTGATAATAGCTTATCTCATTTTTTTCAGAAATATAAGTATGTAAATTTGTCTGAATGATTTGTACTTGAATTGTAAGAGATGAGTTGGCAGAACTAACTATACGTGCATTTTCTGAGGCATCTGTTAAACTGCTGACAAAAAAAACAAATATAGTAAAAATTATAAATTTAGACAATAAGCTACGATTGAAAAATCGTGCTTTTGTAAGATTTTGGTTACAATAAAGCTCGTTCAAAATAATAGTTACACCTATTAAAATGTCAGTTCACATAATTAAATTAACTACGAGCTATAAAGTATCCTTTCTATTAGTATAAACCGCTATATTATATAAAGTTCCACGAAGATTGTCAAGACAGTCTTTGTAAGAAATTATAATTCAAAGTACCTCTTTACGAACTTTAAAGCAAGAACAACGCCAAAGACTCTATTTCGAGATAAAAATGTTATTATCTTACTGAATTACAGATGTTTACCGTCATTTAACTTTTTGTTTACATTATCTTCCGTTTTGATTTACCCTGAAAAAACATTCATACTATTGGAATTAAAAACGCACAATCTGCTTACATGACACCTATATATTAAGATTTTATCTTCTGTGAGGTTAACTTTTCTAAATCACAGGTAAAATGTCTTAAAAACTTTGGCTGTTTTGTAATTTTATATCCGCAAAGAGTATCTTTTTTCTCAACAATTTTTTTTGCAGTTTCAACAATATAATCAATATGCGAGGCAGTATAAACACGTCTTGGAATAGCCAAACGAACCATTTCACGCGGAGCAAGTATCGCTTTACCGGTTTTTGAATCTTTTTCCCCAAACATAACCGAACCTATTTCCACAGTTCGAATCCCGCCTTCAAGATAAAATGCCGCAGTTAATGCCTGCCCCGGAAATTCCTCAGCCGGGATATGAGATAAAAATACACCCGCATCGATAAAAACAGCATGCCCACCGGTTGGCTCTACGATCGGGATACCTACGTCTTTGAGTTTTTCACCCAAATATTTCACCTGACCAATACGGTATTCCAAATATGTTTCATCCATCACCTCATAAAATCCAACCGCCAAACATTCCATATCACGTCCGGTCAACCCACCATAGGTAGGAAACCCTTCAACTATAATCATAAGTTCTATTAGTTTTTCATGCAGTTTTTTATCATTAAGGGTAATAAAACCGCCGATATTTGACATACCGTCTTTTTTGGCAGACATCAAAGCACCATCTACAAGCTCAAACATTTCAGCGGTAATTTCTTCAATAGAAGAATCTGCAAATTCCGGTTCATTTCTTTTTATAAAAAAAGCGTTCTCGGCAAATCTGGCACAATCAAAATAGAATAACAAATTATGCTGCTTACACAACGCCGAAACTTCGCGAATATTTTCAATAGAAACAGGAAGTCCCCCGACAGAGTTATTCGTAATGGTCATCATAACCATGGCAATTTTATCAACACCATGTTTTAATATCGCTTCTTCTAATGCTAAAACATCCATATTCCCTTTAAATGGAAAGTCGGAATTATCTTTTGATTGTATACATGGGAAATCAAGCGGAATTCCGCCTTTGTGCAATGTATTCCCTTTAGTCGTATCAAAATGAGTATTGTTGAACACATACTGCCCCGGTTTTACAATCGTTGAAAACATTATATTTTCAGCAGACCGCCCCTGATGAGTCGGGATTACGTATTTGTGTTTAAAAATATCTTTGACAGCTTTTTCAAACCATTTGAAAGATTTTGCCCCCGCATACGACTCATCACCAAGCATAATTGCAGCCCACTGCTTGTTAGAAAGTGCTGTCGTGCCGGAATCAGTCAGAAGATCAATATAAATATCTTCAGCATCTAACTTAAATATATTATTATGAGCTTTATTGAGCTTTAAAGCTCTTTCTTGTTCAGAAAGTAGTTTAATTGATTCTATTGATTTAATACGAAACGGCTCAGCCGGATGATGCTTAGAATTCATTTTTATTCTCCTTGTTTAATTAATACTCAAACACTGTCTATTGTTGCAACAAAGAGTCTATATTAGATTACATTTTTCACCTGACGGCGGTGAAATTCTAAGCCTAAATGAATTACCGGTTTCATATATATAATATACTACGTTTACTCAAGATTTCAACAGAAAAGTCAGGGCTTATCTTGGAAACGCCTGAGCAAGCATCATAGCAATACCGTCCATTTTTGGAGACATTCTTAATTTCCAGCCATCATCAGAACTCACAACAGACTGAATATTCATTTCGTCAACAGAACGAGGACCAATCATCATACTTGTTTTAACCACAATATATACAAGCGAGTCACCATCGGGAACTGCCCCCATTGTTGTGTTAACCATATTACTGAATGTTGTTTTAATTTCAGGAGAAACTTCAGAGACCATATTCATTATTTCTACAAAAAAAGCATTTGAGTCTAAATCTTGAATCTCTTGAGAATTAAAGTTTTTTCCAAAAAGATTTATTGAATCTGTTTTAGAAGCTAATACCATTTTTTCAATACCCGGCATAAGGGTCGCACGGAACTTGGCTACACCTTCCGGTTCGACTTGAGCGACATAACCTGCCCAGTCAAGTTTTTGTAATGATGCAAATCCGGCATCAGAAGCTGCAATTTGAGCTGAAAAATCTTGTGATGTTCCACCTTGGTTTGAACATCCGACAACCAATAAAGCGAACATTACTACGAAAAACATGTTTTTAAATAATGACATTTTGTAGTCTTTCATTTTAATATTTCAATTTTTATGGTTTTGAATGTACAAGAATTTCAAATAATCCGCAACCTTTATAATTTGGAAGTTTTTTGCTTAAAATGGAGTATATATTGACCTGTCCTTTTCTCTCATCTATTTCCAATCATCTCTTATCGGAGTAAATACATCAACAATATAACAATCAGTAACTGATTTGGCTGAATGAGGTACATTGGATGGTATCACAAACGACTCGCCGGCTTTCATATGGTATTCAATTCCATCTACGGTAAATATAAATTCTCCCTCAATGAGGTTCATTATTTGTTCATGGGGATGCTGATGTTCTGGTAAGGGGGAGTTTGCCTTGACTCGTATATGAGCGACAGTAATTCTATCACCATGCATAACTTTACCATGGTAACCTTCGTAAAGAACTTTTTCTTCAATTTGAGAAAGATTAAAAAGTGGCATAATTTCTATCTTTTATATATCAGTTTATCATTGTATACCATATAATTAAGGCAATTTCAATATAAATCTGCCTTTATAAATCATACTGAATCTTCCCAAACGGATTTTATTTACTAACTTTGAAAATATAGAATATGTTTGTATTTACGGTTTACAGATTTTAGTGAACGGTGAACGCCTTCGTCTTAACTTGTTATGTCAGTTCCTTATAAGCCTAGGAGGATTGAGAACTGACAATTTATCGACAGTTCACAATTTTGATAAATCAAAATCAGGAACTGTCTGAACTCTTAAATCATAAAAAAACGCTATTTCATAAAACAAACCAATTTTGCTGTATCAACCAGAGTGTGATGCGATTACAGCAAAAAAGTTATTTTATGAATTGTGGGGAGCTTTTAAATAAGCTTAGTTACACAAGTTTAATGTAGTACATTATCTTAACGGCATTATTTCACAAATAGGATTTTTAAAATGAAGACAAAAAAAGAGTTAAAAGATGCATATCGCCAGAAAAAATCAACTATGGGTGTTTTTCAAATTAAGAATGTGATAAATAGTAAAATCTTAATTGACACTTCTACCGATATTGACTCTCGAATGAATAGACATCGTATGGAACTGAAATTTGGAACCCATCAAAATAAGTTTCTACTCAATGACTGGAAAGAGTTCGGCGAAGAAAACTTCATTTTTGAGATCCTATCAGAGATTGCATATAAAGATGACCAAAATGTTAATTACAATGAAGAAATAAATTTACTCAAAGACATGATATTGGAAGAGTTACAAATTCATGAAAATGAAAAATATTAAAATATGCATGTCTTTATACGACCTGCATTCAACTTTATAGTCTCTCTGAGTCCGCCTAAGCGAAAAGGGTACTGAAACTCATTTTGGACTTTATCAACAAACCTTAGGGATAGAGAAAACTGCTCTGCTAAAATTGATAATAAGTCTTAAAATATTTACTTGGTCCCTCTTTTACTAATTTTCGTATTTTGCCACTCCCATATTTTTCTTCAATCCTCAAACCCATATAGCAGCCTACAGTATAAAAAAGTCTGTCACCGGAACATTGCCCCAAAACATTCTCTAATATTTCATTCGTTATATCTTTATCAAGATTGTCATCTAAATATTTTATGACTGAATTAAACTGATTCACTTTTTCTTTTATTTTAACAGTATCAAGTAATACTTGGTAATCAAAATCTGAAATTTCGTTTATTTTTAATCGTTTATGATATGGAGTCAATGTTGCCAATCCCTCATTCATAGTCATCATCAATACAATTGATTTTAAACCTCTGACTGTTTTAGCTTTAAAAATATCCGGTAATGGTTGGTATTTCTCAAAACCGATATGAAATAGTTCATGGGCAATATATAGTTTGATTTCCTTATAATTCTTTCTGAATTGTTTGTAGTCAATATTTATACATATCTTATCGTTAAAAGCAATTCCATTATATCCGCCGATTACATAATAAATAGATGCTGTCTGCTGATAATCATCCGGTAGATATTTTAGACATAGTTTCGCATATTCATTTAATATTTCTTGCTCGTTTTCTTTTAAATATTTCAATATTTTGTTATACTCATCTTCTCGCTCCTTAACATGAGAGAAATCAAACCCTTCTTTTTTACCCTCTAAATAATTTTGAAAGTCTTCTTCTGTTATCGAACTTGAAGAGTATTTTTTACTATGAAGTAAAATATGTTGGTATCCGGGATGAGTTAATATTTTTTCTACATTATTTTGATTATCAACAAAATGTTCTACAACCAACTCAACTCCCGTATAATCAAAAGAAATTTTCCCAAATGAATTTGAGTTCGCAAAAAGCATGTAAACTCCTAAATGTAATTATATCTTCATTCTTAATAAATAAAAAGATGCACCCTAAAGAGTTCCGCCCTGCGATTCTAAACTTTCCCGTTCTGTCAGTTCCTGATTCCGCTTCAGTTCGCCTAGGCGAATGAACTGACAGCGTTTCAAATGTCAGGTGTCATCATGCTAAAGCATGAAAGCACCTGACATAACATTTTTAGTCTTACAAATAAACAGGCGAGCCAGTTCCCTTCAAAAAGTTAAACCCCTAACTTCTTCAGCGTATCGGGGATATCTAAAAATGTTTTACACGGATGAGCCCCCGCATCAGCAAGCATATTTAGTTTATCCTGTGCAGTTCCCATTTTACCTTCGACAATTGCACCGGCATGTCCCATACGTTTTCCCATCGGAGCATGCACTCCCCCTATCATCGCAAGAACATGAGTTTTCATTTGTGGAATAACATCAGCAGCAAGTTCTTCATACACTCCGCCAATCTCACCGCACATAACAACTGCTTTGGTTTTTTCATCTTCTTCAAACTTAAGAAGAATCTCGGCAAATGTAGAACCCAAAACAGGGTCACCGCCAAGACCGATACATGATGTTTCACCATAGCCTGTACGGGTCAAAGTATCTGCAAGATCGGAAG